>JAIBCD010000215.1 GCA_019694335.1 Rhodospirillaceae bacterium
GAAGTGGTTGATGGCAACCACCGCCGGCACGCCGAACTGCTTCACGTTCTCGATGTGGCGGCCGAGGTTGGCGCAGCCCTTCTTCACCGCCTCGACATTTTCCTTGCCAAGGTCTTCCTTCTTGATGCCGCCGTTCATCTTCATGGCGCGCACGGTGGCAACGATCACCGCGGCCGACGGCTTCAGGCCCGCCTTGCGGCACTTGATGTCGAAGAATTTTTCAGCGCCCAGGTCGGCGCCGAAGCCGGCCTCGGTCACCACATAGTCGGCAAGCTTGAGGGCGGTGGTGGTGGCGACCACGGAGTTGCAGCCATGCGCGATGTTCGCGAATGGGCCGCCGTGCACGAAGGCGGGATTGTTCTCGAGGGTCTGCACCAGGTTGGGCTGCATGGCATCCTTGAGCAGCACCGCCATGGCACCGTCGGCCTTGAGGTCGCGGGCATAGACCGGGCTCTTGTCCCGGCGGTAGGCGACGATGATGTCGCCCAGGCGCTTCTCCAGGTCCTTGAGGTCGGTGGCCAGGCACAGGATCGCCATCACCTCGGAGGCGACGGTGATGTCGAACCCCGCCTCGCGGGGGAAACCGTTGGCGACGCCGCCCAGCGACACGATGATCTCGCGCAGGGCACGGTCGTTCATGTCCATCACGCGGCGCCATGCGACGCGGCGGATGTCGATGCCGAGCTCGTTGCCCCAGTAGATGTGGTTGTCGATCAGCGCCGAGAGAAGGTTGTGCGCCGTCGTGATGGCGTGGAAGTCGCCGGTGAAATGGAGATTCATGTCCTCCATCGGCACGACCTGCGCATAGCCGCCGCCGGCGGCACCCCCTTTGACGCCGAAATTTGGCCCGAGCGAGGCCTCGCGGATGCAGGTGATCGCCTTCTTGCCGATGCGGTTGAGGCCGTCGCCCAGGCCGACGGTCGTCGTGGTCTTGCCCTCGCCGGCCGGCGTCGGGTTGATCGCGGTCACCAGGATCAGCTTGCCGCTCTTGTTGCCCTGCACCGACTTGATGAATTCGGCCGAGACCTTCGCCTTGTCGTGGCCGTAGGGCAGCAGGTGTTCGGAAGGAATGCCGAGCTTCGCGCCCACCTCCAGGATCGGCTTCTTCTTGGCGGCGCGGGCGATCTCGATGTCGGACTTGAATTCGGCCATGTCGGCGTCCCTTCAGAATTGGCGGTCGACGGTTGCGGTCACGGAAATGCAGTTATCGGTCTGGCGGCAGCGGCGTGCGGCGGTTTCTAGCTTCCGCGCGCGCACCCGGTCAACTGGCGTGCAAGAATGTTTCACCGGAAGAAAATCGTTGGATGGGATTGAGGCGCTTCTCATTGGCGCCCTTGCCGTGGTCCGGGCGGCATAGAAGCCAGAGGCCGATGCTTTCCGCCGTCCCAAAACAGCCGTGCAATACGCGAAAAGCGACAGGTCGCCATTGGACCGGCGGCAGTCAAAATGAGATATGGGGCAACACCGTCCCGGACTGTCATCCGCAGGCGGAGCGGGTTAGAATGGCGCGTTCGCGGAGATCGTCAGCATGAACCCGTTCGACGAGGGCGTCGTCGCAGCCGAAACCGGAATGGCGCGGGAGGACAATCCCTACCCGAAGGGAACAGCCGCTCACAGTGACTGGGACGCCGGCTTTCAGTCCGAGGTCGACGCGCTCGACGCGACCGACCTGGAGGGAGAGTAGTTCAGGCCGTACGTGAAACCCTGGGATCGGCCCGTTTCGCCAGCCGACCGGTGGCCGCCGAAGGCCGGCGGGTGGAGCGTCAGCGGTCGAGGACCGAGCGGATTTCAACCAGGTTCGAGCGCACGCGCAGCATGTAGAAGCCCATCGTCGTGAGGTGGGAGGGCATGATCCAGCCGTCTTCGCGTCCGTTCGAAATGATCCATGGCTGGATGCGCAACGCTGCCTGGAACTGCAGTTCGAGCTGGTCCCACAGCGGTCCGAGGCCGCGCGTCTCGATGACCGCCTGGAAGTCCTGACGCGTCGCCTTCATGAAGCCGTAGTAGCCATAGAGCTGACCGTAGGCGAACCAGAAGCGGTCGTCGGCCCGGGGGTCGAACCAGCCGTTGTTGTTGTTCTGGACCTGGTTGCTCAGGATGTCCGAGGTCGAGCCAAGGTCGCTTGCCACGCGGTCGACGAACTTGGCGAGGTTGTCCGCGCGCGCATTGAACACGGTCTCGCATTTCAGCAGGCGGTCGTTGAAGGCGCGGTAGAACCCGATCGCGGTGCGATAGAAGCTGGGCGTCGGCGTCTTCGGACCGAACGGGCGCAGGCCGAAATACCAGGTCTCTTCGTCGAACTCGACCGCGCCGCGCGCGTCCTGCAGGTTCTGGTCGATCTGGCTGGTGCCGCGCACCCGCCCGATCGTATCCACCAGTTCGACCGCGGTGCGGCGCACCGACTGGTGCACGCCGCGCTGGAACGACGCCTTGTTGTCCAGGAAGGGGGTGTGATCCCAGTCGAGCCCGAACAGGCCGAGCTTGTAGAGGATCATAGACGAGATCCAGGCGTTCTGGTTCACGTTGAAGTCGATGAGGTCGGCAGCGACGGTCACGATGCCGGAGGTGGTGCAGCTCTTGACCTCGCCTTCCGTCCCTTCGTTGGCGACCTGTTCCTGCTTGGCGCCGGGCGGCGGGGCCAGCACTTCGGCATTCACATAGTTGGGGTTGAAGTTGGTCCAGACCTGCGTGTTCCAGATGAAATAACCATAAAGGCCGACCAGGCCGAGGATGGCAGCGCCGACGATCGCCCTGAGGATCCAGCCCCGGTGCATGTACCAGCGGCCGAGCCACAGGAACGGCCACAGGATGATGCCGATCGCAAAGCCGATGCCGCGCCCGATCCATTGAAAAATCCGGGTGAAGAAGTTCACGATCGGATCGAGCATCCTGCGAAGGTCCCCTTGCGGCGGCCGCCGCTCTAGTCGGTCAGGCCGTAGAGGCGGGCGCGGAAGCCAGCCTTGTCCTTGAGATATGAGGTTTTCAGCGTGTCCACAACATGGGTGCGCCAGACCGGA
>JAIBCD010000216.1 GCA_019694335.1 Rhodospirillaceae bacterium
TCAGGGAGTTCGGCGGCCTGGAGATCGTCATGATGACCGGCGCCATGCTGGGCGGCGCCGCGGCGGGGCGGGTGGTGATGGTGGATGGATTTATTTCCACCGCCGCGGCCTTGGCGGCGGTGAGCCTTGTGCCGGCAGCGGCGCCCTATCTCATATTCTCACACCGCTCGGCCGAGGCCGGGCACAGGCTGATGCTCGATCATCTGAAAGCCGCGCCGTTGCTCGACCTGGACATGCGCCTGGGCGAGGGCACGGGCGCCTTGCTCGCCATTCCGCTGGTGCGCGCCGCCGCGCGGATCTTGACCGACGTCGCCAGCCTCGACGACGTGCTGAAAGGCAGGATCAAATGATCCGCGAGCTGCGCCTGTTCCTGGTCGCGGTGCAGTTCCTGACGCGGCTGCCGGTACCGGCGCTGAAGAACTTCACCCCGGAATGGATCACGGCCAGCGCGCGGTATTACCCGCTGGTGGGCCAGGTCGTGGGTGCGCTGTCCGGTTTGGTGTTGATGTTCACGGCTAGGGCCTGGGGCGGCGCGGTGCCGGCGGTGTTGGCGGTGACCATGGGCATCCTCGTCACCGGCGCTTTCCACGAGGACGGGTTGGCCGATTCCGCCGACGGCCTCGGCGGCGGCCGCGATAAGACCCAGCGCCTCGCCATCATGAAGGACAGCCGCATCGGCACCTACGGCGCATTGGCGCTACTGCTGGCGGTCGCGTTAAAAGTCGCCGCGCTCTCGCAGGTTTCCACCGCGCTGCTGTTGATCGCGGGGCATGGCGCGGCGCGCGGCGCGGCGGTGATCGCCATGGCGGCTTTACCCTATGCAGGAGACCCGGACGCGGCAAAGTACAAGCCGGTGCCTCAGGGTGTGGGGATCGGATCGGTCATCATCGCAGGGCTGTTCGCGGCCTGGCCGTTCGTGGCCTTTCCCATGCCGCACATGATCCCAGCGCTGGCGTGCGGCGCGGTGCTGGCGCTGATCATGGCGCTGGCGGCGCGCAGGCTGATCGGCGGCGTCACCGGCGACGTGCTGGGCGCCATCGAGCAGATG
Organism: Rhodospirillaceae bacterium; assembly: GCA_019694335.1. Classification (GTDB taxonomy): domain Bacteria; phylum Pseudomonadota; class Alphaproteobacteria; order Rhodospirillales; family Rhodospirillaceae; genus SHVO01. Next base: position 1,049 of record JAIBCD010000216.1, read on the forward strand.
TTCGAGATCGGCTTTTTCCTCGGTGCGGCCGCGCAATGGTCTTAGTCGTCGCGGCGCTGAGTCGGGTGCCGGCGGTACTCGCGGGCCGCAAGCCTTCCCATGTGCTGTCGTTGCTGGGGCCCGAGGCGGACGATCCGGCCTGCGGCGATACGCACCACTTGGTCCTGCGCTTCAACGACATCATCACGCCCATGGCCGGCTACATCGCGCCTTCGGCCGACACGGTGCGGGCGATCCTGAATTTCGGCGAGCGCTGGCGGGCGGACGCCAGCGGCGCGCCGTTGCTGGTGCATTGCTTCGCCGGGATCAGCCGCTCCACCGCGGCGGCATATTTGCTGGCCTGTGCCTTCTCGGAACCGGGGCGGGAGGAAGAGATCGCGCAGGCCCTGCGCACCGCGTCGCCGACCGCCACGCCCAACAGTCTGATGATCGCGCTGGCCGACGACATGCTCGCGCGCGAGGGGCGGATGATCCGGGCGGTGGAAGCGCTGGGACGGGGGTTGTTCGCCGCCGAGGGGGCGCCCTTCGATCTTGTGTTTGGCCGTTGAAGGGGGTGCCGGTACCGGAAGCCGTCGAACAGCCATGACTCCCGATGGCGCCGTGAAATCCGGCCGCTGCCGGCGCCCCGGCCCGAATCGATCAAAAGGCCGCGAAACGCACCTGCGTCGAGGCCCAGGCCCCGCCGATAACGCACATTTTCCGTAGGTCTGTCCGCGCGAGGTGGGATACCGTCAGGGCGTATGGTCAGGCGGGGGCCTGGGCTTATGAACTCGGATGTCATTGCGGGCATCCCGGGAGGGGCAGGGATGTCGGACGCCGCGCTGGACGATACCGGAGGGTTGCGGACGTTCTACCGCGCCATGACTCCGCCCGAGCGCAAGGCGTTCTGGGCCTGCGCCGGCGGGTGGGGCTTCGACGGCCTCGACTTCACCATCTATCCCCTGGTCATCGGCACCATCATGACTCTATGGGGGGTGCCGGCGGGTCTGGCCGGCCTCGCGGCCACATCCACGCTCCTGGCCTCGGCGCTCGGCGGCTGGCTGGCGGGCTATTGCTCCGACCGGTTCGGGCGCGTCCGCACGTTGCAAATCTGCATCCTGTGGTTCTCGGTCTGTACCTTGCTGTGCAGCGCCGCCCAGAGTTTCGAACAGTTGCTGGTGTTTCGCACTTTGCTCGGGATCGGCTTCGGCGGCGAGTGGGCGGCCGGCGCGGTGCTGATGGGCGAGACCATCCGCGCCCAGTATCGCGGCCGCGCGCTGGGGTGCGTGCAATCGTCGTGGTCCATTGGTTGGGGGCTGGCGGTGCTGTTGCAGGCGCTGGCGTTTTCCCTGTTCCCGCCCGAAACCGCCTGGCGCGTGATGTTCGTGTTCGGTTTCATCCCGGCGGTGTTCCTGCTGATTTACATCCAGCGCCATGTGGAGGAGCCGTCCATTGCTGTGCGCGCGCGCGCCCAGGCGGGAGAGAAGCCGCCGATCTGGGAAATCTTCTCCAAGGCGCATCTCAAGACCACCTTGCTTGCGTCCCTCGCGCTCACCGGCGCGCAAGGCGGCTATTACTCCATCACCACCTGGCTGCCGACCTATCTCAAGAACGACCGCGGCGTGACCGTGGTCGGGTCGTCCGGTTATCTCGCGTTGCTGATCCTCGGCGGCTTCATCGGCTACCTGGTCGGCGCCTGGGTGTCGGACCGGTATGGGCGCCGCCTGCTGTTCCTGATCTTCTCCCTGGGCGCCATGATCATGGCGGTGGTCTACACCCAGTTCGATCTGTCACCGGTGCTGCTGCTGGTGCTCGGGTTCCCGCTCGGATTCTTCTCCACCGGCTATTACGCGGGCACGGGCGCGTTCCTGACCGAACTGTTCCCGACGCGCCTGCGCGGATCGGGGCAGGGGTTCTGTTTCAGCTTCGGCCGCGGCATCGGCGCGCTGTTCCCGACGCTGGTGGGATTCCTCTCCGACCGGTTCGA
>JAIBCD010000217.1 GCA_019694335.1 Rhodospirillaceae bacterium
CGCCGCGGAAATAAAAAAAAAGCGGCGTGGGAAGGAATTACGGACGATAGGGGTTGTTCGGCCAGCTGTCGAAACGGTTCGGGATGCCATCGCCGTCACGGTCACGGTCACGCCAGTGACGATGGCCGTAGTAGCCGGGGCCCGACGAAATGCCGACGCTGACGCTGGAACCGTAGTAGCCGTCATCGTAAGTCGCGCAGGCGCCCAGGCCCGCCGCCGAAGCGATCAGAGCCGCCGCGATCAAACCGGTTTTGATAACTTTCATGACGCACCTCCTGTTGTATTCATTCAACGGGAGGACGCGGGCGGTTTTGCGTCCGGACTATGGCCGGATCGTGAGGCGCCGCCACGAAGAGGTCATGAAGCCGGGCCGGGGCTTTGCCGTTGTCTGCGCTCCACGACTCGGACATACTCTTTATCGACTATCCGCAACCTCAGCGATGTGCGAATTCCGGTGGAGAGCGAGGCCTTGGCGAACCCCGAACGGGACCGGCTGCTCTCCATGGGCCGCGCGCAGCTCGGCGACGGCCGCGCCAAGGAAGGCATCGACAGCCTCCTCGCCGCCCTCTCCATCAGCCCCGACGATTTCGAAGTGCTCCAGGCGCTCGGCCACGCTTTTCTGGAGGAGGATGAATTCATCAAGGCCGAAAGCTGCCTGATCGCCGCGGTCGCCTGCGCGCCCACCCTGGAGCAGCGCGCCAACTGCTACTTCATCACCGGGTGGTGTAACCTGCGGCTCCGCCAGCCCAGCCGGGCGCTCAAGTTTTACATTTCCTGCGGCCGGCTTCCCCAGCGCGCGCTGGAAATTTTCAACACGCCGGCCTTGATCACCGAGCAGGATCTCACGGCCCTCGCGGACGTCCAGCTCGATCATCTGATCGAGCTGTTCTACATGGCCGGCAAGCTGGAAGGCGCTTTGAGTCTCGCGAACGAGCTCAAGGCCCGTGGCGACGCCCTCAAGACCAACCAGACCCTGGCCCGGGTGCTGCCCAGCATTCTACGCGCGCTCGGCCGTCACGAAGAGGCCGGCCGGGTCTATGTCGAGATCCAGCGGGCGGGAGGACTCGCCGCGGACTATCGCCCGCGCTGGGCCGATCACCACCTCGCGCGCGTCGCACCCGAGGCGGCGCTGCAGCTTTACCGCGGCGACCGCGAGCGCTTCGCCATCCGGCGCCCTCCGTTGCCGGTTCCGGGCCCGGCACTTGCGCGCGCCGAAACCCTGGCCGCCGAGCCCATGGGTATCGACGGCGCGTATCTTTCCGCTGAAGTGGCTTCGACCGAAGCCGGCGCGGCCTATCATTTCGAGTACGGTTACGCGCCCGACGCCCTGACCTTCGCGACTCCCAAGCAGGATCTTCCGCCGCCGCGCACCGCGGTCATCCGGCAACGCGCGCATCGTCAGTTCGAATGGAGTCCCCAATGTACCCAGGCATCCTGGGAGAAGCGGCGCGTGCCCGGGGACGCGGGCGACCGGGAAACCTACGTGCTGCGGCTCACCGGCCCCTTCGCCACCGACCGCAACCAGTTGAACGGCATGGGCGCGCACGAAATGCTCATAGGCATCAAGTGGAACAGAGTGCCGGAAACACCCTCCGACTCCCTCGCCGCGACAGGCGGGGTTCTCGACCTGCGCGACGCCGCGTTCTCGATCGTCGCGCGCGGCCAGGACTTCAAGCTCAACGGTTCGTCGCTGACCTTCTGGGCGGCGCACTGGCTCACGCCGGCCAAGGGTAATTTCGGCGGGCAGTGGGCGCTGACCGGCGCCCCGGTGCCCGACGCGGCGCTGGAAAGCGGCGACTGGTGGAAGACCACGCTCACCATCCGCAACGCGCCGGGCGCCTGGACCTACACCGGCAACAACCCCGCCGAGCAAGGCAAGCACGCGCAGCGCTACCGGCGCCTGCCGCTCAACTTCATCCTGTCGCAGGAAAACCATCCGTTCGTGCTGTCGTTCGCCATGGACGATGTGCGCGACCCGCCCAACGGCCACGTCGAGGTCGCGGAATTCGCGCTGCGCCTGCGCAACCCCTCGCTGCTCTCGCCCGCGTCTTTGTGCAAGCTGCGGCTTGGCCCCATGTCCGGTGACGACCCCCGCAAGCTCACCGATGGCGTGCGAGGATATGACGAGCACCTCTGGACCAGCGCAGCCAATCCCCGCTTCCCGATCGAGTTCGCGTGGGACATGCCGCGTCCGGTCGGCCTCACGCATATCCAGTTCGTGCAACACCCCTATTTCCCAGCCAAGGACGTCGAGGTGTGGGCGGACCTCGCGAACGGTGAAGAACGCTGCCTGTGCGCGAAGTCCCTGCCCGCCCTGTATCCTCACGCCGGCGAACCACCGCACGTGATCGAATACTTGCCGCCCGGCATCGAGATCGTTTCCCTGAAGCTGCGGCTGCTGTCCGGTCATTACGCCGAGGCCTGCGGGCTGGAGGCGTTCGACGCCTTCGGCACGGGCGGAATTCTGAAAGGCGACGGCGAACCTTGCAGCGTGACTGAAGAACTCACCGGCCTGGAACCCGGCGCTCCGCTTCACTACCGCGTCGTCGTCACCGAAGGCACGCGGACACGCGCCGGCGCCACGCGAATGCTGCCCCGCCCCGCGGACCGCCGCCCGGTCATCGACAGCGCCGTGCCGTTTGTACGGAATGACGGTCCCGCGTGTTTCCTGGTGCGCGCCAATGCGATGGGATTGCCCACCAGGCTGTGGGCGAAATTGAAACGGCCCAACGGCAGCGTGATGACCAGCCCCGAGAGCGACCTCGGCTGCCAGCCGACCGGCCGCCACATCTACCTGATCCCCGCCGGATTGCCGCCCGAAGGCGAAATGTGCCTGTGCGCGGAGAACGCCGAGGGCGCCACCGAACTGCGCGTGACCTGGCCCATCACCGCAACCGGCCGCGAAATCGCCGAGAATCCGCTGGTGAAGGCCGAGCCGCTGTAGCGGCCCTTGCGGTTGGGGCCGTTAACCCTTAGAAAACGCGATCTACTTGACGCTTCGG
>JAIBCD010000079.1 GCA_019694335.1 Rhodospirillaceae bacterium
AGGGCGTGAGGTCTGGGAGATCTACGGCGCCTGGCTCGACAGCCACAGCGATGCCAATCCCGGCCCGGGCACCAAGGAACGCCTGGCGTACGCCAAGACTGTCACCCAGGACGCGGCTGACGCCGCACGCCGGACCATGGCTGGCATCCGCGCTCACATCCGGGCGCTGATTCCCCAAGGCACGGCGCTTCTGATGCCGACCGCGCCGGCGCTGGGGCCTTTACTCGCGTCGACAGCCGCGGAGTTTGACGCCTACCGCGGCAAGGTGATGAACTACACCTGCATCTCCGGCCACGGCGGATTGCCGCAAGTGACCATCCCCGCCGGCACCGCCGATGGCGTGCCGGTGGGCGTGTCGCTGGTGGGCTGGCCCGGCTCGGACGAAACCCTGCTCGACCTCGCGGTCGCCTTAAGCCCCTGCTGCGGAGACTAGCGCCGTGAAGAATATCGTTTTCGTTCCAAGCCAACTCCTCACCGCAGACCTGTGGGCGCCGCAGATCGCCGCCTTCAAGGGCAAGGCCGAATGCATGGTCGCCAACAACGCCGGCGCCGACACCATCGCCGGCATCGCCTCGGGCATTCTGGCCGCCGCGCCCAAGAGCTTTTCCCTGTGCGTGCACGGCATGGGCGGGTTCGTGGCCTTCGAGATCATGCGCCAGCAGCCCGAACGCGTGGAGAAACTGATCCTGATCTCCACCCTCGCCTCCGCCGATACGCCGGCGCAGACCGCGCGCCGCATGGGCTACCTCAAGCTGGTCGAGGCCGGCGAGTTCGCCAAGGTGGTGGAAGAACGCATCCCGATGATGATTCCGGCGGAACGGCGGAATGAGAAGGCGCTGGTGGACCTAGTGCGCAAAATGGCGTCGGACACCGGCGCGGAGTCCTTCCTGCGCCAGCAGAAGGCGATCATGGCCCGCATCGACAGCCGCCCGAGCCTGGAGAAGATCAAGGCGCCGACCTTGCTGATTTACGGCCGCTTCGACGGCATCTCCTCGCTGGATCATCAGCAGGAGATGTTGACCGGCATCAAGAACGCACGCCTGGAGATCGTCGAGGACTCCGGCCACCTCGTGCCGATCGAGCGTCCGGAAAAGGCCAACGCGCTGATCGGGAATTGGATCGGGATTTAAGGCACCTCGTTCGTCGTATGCACGCCCGCGTCGTGTTTGTTGGCCAGCGCGATCTCGTTATCGCACAGCGCGTCCACGAACGGCTGGTCGGTGACCGACTTGCCGCGTTCGGCTTCGTGGATGGCGTCGTCCCAGCGGCCCATGCGCCGGTGCACATCGGCCAGTAACGCTTCAGCGGCGCCCTTCTGCCGCCCGTACACAGTGCCCCGGTCCCGCCCGGCGGCAAGGTGCATCGCCGCCATATGCCGCTGCATATTCGCGAGGCCGCTGTCCTTGGCGTCGTCGGCGACCCAGGCGGCGTGCAGATGCGCGAAGCCCGCGTCGGCCTGCATCCCGGTCTTTTCGGCCACGAAAGCCCAGGCGCGGAACTTGCGTACCAGCGGGTGCGCCGTCTTGTCCGCCGTCATCGCCACGTAATCGGGATGCGCCAGCACCTCGCCCGCGCCCACCGGCGGATTGGCGAGGTCGGGGCATATGAGTTTGCAGGTGGGGCATTCCTGCACCCACTGGTCCATGGTCTGGCGGCGGCCGGGTGCCGGGCGCAGGTCCAGGTCCGGCGAGCTGGTCACCTCCGGCTGTTCCTTCACCGGCTGGCTGCTCCTGGTCTTGCAGTTGGCGCAGATGACTTCGGTCACGGCCATCACGAAGCGCCCTCGAAATACTCGAGCACCAGCCGCGCGACGTGCCCGACCATTTCGCTCACAGTGCCGGTCGGGCCGACGATGTCGTTGTTGTAGGACGCCATCACGATCGGCCCGGACTTGGCGTAGACGATGCCGACGTCATTGGTGGTCGCGGTGGTGTCGCCGGTCTTATGGCCGATGGGCGGGCTGATGTAGAGCTTCAGGGCGCTCGCCACCGCCGTGCCGCTGGACAGCGTGTTGCGCAGCATCTTGCGCATTTCGTCGGAGCTCGCCGGCCCCGCCAGCGTGCCCTTCTCGATGCCTTCGAGCAGGCGGCCCATCTCGGCGGGCGTCGCGATGCCGAACCAGGCTTTCTCGTCCTTCTGGCGCTCCAGCAGCGCCTTGTTGAGGTTCGCGCCATTGGGATGCGCCTGCACCTCCTGCATCAGCTTCTGCCGCGCCGGGTTCGGCGCCGGGAAGCTGGGCAGCACGGTCTGGGCGCAGCACAGGGCGAACACATCCTCGGGCCCCAGGGTCGCGTATTTGGGATCGAGCGTGGCGTAGATGCCGCGGAAATACTCAAAGGTCGTGAAGTTGGGCCGCATCGCGGTGAAGCCGTTGGCGCGCAGGAATTCCACGATCTTGGCGGTCCCGCCGACCTTGGCCATCATCAGGTCGGTGGCGGTGTTGTCGCTTGTGATCACCATCTCCATCAACAGGTCGCGCACCGACGGGTTGATGCCCGGCCCCTTGAAACGGAATATCCCCGACCCGCCGCGCATGTCTTCCGGTCTCAGGACGATGCGCTCGGAGAGATTGAGCTGCCCGGCCTCGGCCATGCGGTAGGCCAGGACCAGGGTGGCCAACTTGATGGTGCTGGCGCTCTCGAAATGATCGGTGCCCCGCACCGAGGCCTCCTCGCCGGTGGCGAGGTTCTTCACGTAGAACCCGGAGCGCGACGGGAAGCGCGCCAGTTCCGCTTCCATCAAGGCCGTGAGCCTGGATTTGGCCGCCTGCGTATTTGGAGGGGGTGCGTCCGCGGCGAGAGCCGGCTGAACGAACAGAGCGAGTGTGAGCGCGATGACGCCGAAACGCATGGCTTCCTCCTGGCTGGCGGGGCCATAAAATAGCCGGTTACAATAGGTTACGCGAGCTGCTTACTTCTTTGAAACGCACGTTTCCGTGCTTTGCCGCAGGTGGGGGTGTGGCATCATCTTTGCCCTCGGACACCCCATCCCAAAAGGCTTTTCATGCGCCGCACCGGACTTCGCCTCGCCGCCCTGTTGCTTGCCTCCAGCATGCTCGCACCCACGGGCTTCGCGGCGGATGCGCCCAAGCTGGCCGAACGCGATGGGGTCTGGGCCCAGACCTACAGCGACATCAAGGCCGACCCGGCGGTGCGTTTCGGCCAGATGAAGAACGGCATGCGTTATGCGGTGATGCACAACGAGACCCCCAAGAACCAGGTCTCGATCCGCCTCGTGGTCACCACCGGCTCGATCGCCGAAACCGAATCCCAGCTCGGCCTCGCCCACTTTCTGGAACATATGGCCTTCAAGGGCTCCAAGAAGGTTCCGGCCAACGAGACCATCAAGATCCTGCAGCGCCTGGGCCTGTCCTTCGGCGGCGACACCAATGCCTCGACCAACATGGACATCACCGATTATCGCTACGACCTTCCGAAGGCGGACGCGGAATCCATCGACACCGGCCTGATGCTGACCCGCGAGACCGTGTCCGAACTCACCCTCGACCAGGGCGAAATGGACAAGGAACGCGGCGTGGTGCTGTCGGAGGAACGCGCCCGGGATTCGCCGGGCCTGCGCGCCTATATCGCCCAGCTCAAATTCCTGATGCCGGGTCAGCGCGCCGCCGACCGCCTGCCCATCGGCAGCACGGAGATCCTCAAGAACGCACCGGTTTCGGAGATCGCGGCCTATTACCGCGCCCACTACCGGCCCGAGCGCACGACGCTGGTCGTGGTCGGCGACGTCGATGTCGACCAGATCGAAGGCAAGATCAAAACCCTGTTCGAAGGCTGGACCAATCCGACGCCGGCCCCCAAGCCGATCGACCTCGGCACGCCCGCCCCGGGCCGCAAGTCCGAGGCGCTGGTGCTGGTGGAGCCCGGCGCCAGCTTCGAGATCGATCTCGACTGGATGAGCGCCTACGACAACGCCGCCGACACCACCGCCGTGCGCCGCCGCGACGCGGTCCGCGGGGTCGCCATCGGCATCCTCAACCGCCGCCTCGCGCGCGTCGCGCAGCAGCCCAATCCGCCGTTCCAGCGCGCCTCCGCCTCGCGCGGCAGCGCCATGCGCTCGGGCGAGATCGCGGAAATCTCCATCTCGGCCACGCCCGAGACCTGGGAAAAGGCGCTGATGGCCGCCGAGAATCTGCGCCGCCAGGCGGTGGAATTCGGCGTGCACCAGAACGAAGTGGACGAAGCGCTTACCGAAGGCCGCACCGCGCGTGAAACCGCGGTGGCCGGCGCCGCCGCCCGCCGCTCGCCGGCGCTGGCCGGTGCGCTCGAGCGCGCCGCCGCCAACAACAACGTGTTCACCAGTCCGGCCCAGAGCCTGGAGATGTTCAACGCCAACCTGAAAGACCTGAAGGCCGCCGAGGTGAACGCCGTGCTGAAGGAGATCTTCACCGGCAATGGCCCGTTGGTGTTCGTCTCCACCCCCAAGCCGATCGCGGGCGGCGAAGCCGCGGTGATGGCCGCGCTGTCGCGCGCCCAGGCCGCGCCGGTCACCCCGGCGGTGGCCGAAGCCGAGAAGGTCTGGCCCTACACCACCTTCGGCACCCCCGGGAAAGAAACCGGGCGCAAGCAGGTAGCCGACCTCGGCGTCACCTTCGTCACCTTCTCGAACGGTGTGCACCTGACGGTGAAGCCCACCGACTACACCAAGGATCAGATCCTGGTGAACGTGCGCATCGGCCAGGGCATCAAGGCCCTGCCGGCCGATCAGTTTCCGGCGCTGTGGGCCACGGGCGCTTTCACCTCGGGCGGCCTCAAGGACTTGAACCAGGACGAACTCCGCCGCGTGTTCGCCGGCAAGGTGGTTTCCGCCAGCCTGGGATTTGGCGAAGAGACCGTGGAGATCGGGGGCGCCACGCGGGCCGCCGACCTGGACCTGCAGATGCAGCTGATGACGGCCTATATGACCGCTCCGGGCTACCGCAGCGAAGCGTTCGAGCGCTTGCGCACCGGCTATAAGACGCGGCTGGAGCAGGTCAGCTCCACGCCCGGCGCTGTGTACGGCCACAATATCGGCCAGCTGATCCACAGCGGCGACCTGCGCTGGCACCGGCCCGACAAGGCCGAAGCCGACGCCACCACACTGGCCCAGGTGCGCGACCTGATCCAGAAGCAGCTCGACACGGGCCGGATCGAAGTGGTGATCGCCGGTGACGTGACCGTCGATCAGGCGGTTGCCGCCGTGGCCGGCACCTTGGGCGCCTTGCCGCCGCGCGCCAAGGAACCCGCGATCCCGGCGAAAGACCTGGCGGTGAAATTCCCCGGCCCCAAGAGTTCCCCCGCGCCGCTGACGCACACCGGGCGTGCCGACCAGGCCATCGCCATGATCGCCTGGCGTACCGACGACTTCTTCAAAGACCCGCAACGGGCGCGCGCGACCCGCATCCTGGAACAAATCATGCGCCTGCGCCTGACCGAGCAGTTCCGTATCGCCGAGGGCAATACCTATTCCGCCAGCACCGATTTCGATGCTTCGGAGACCTTCCCCGGGTACGGTTACCTGGCCGGCCGCGTGGAGACACCGCCCGCGAAGATCGACCAGTTCTTCGCGGAGGCCCAGAAGATCGCCGACGATATCCGCAAGAACGGCGTATCGGCGGACGAACTGGAGCGGGCGCGCAAGCCCCGGGTCGAGGCGCTGACCCGCGCCAAGGAAACCAACGGCTACTGGCTCTCCCTGCTGGGCGGAGCGCAGGAAGACGCGCGCAAGCTGGATGCCATCCGGGAAAGCATCTCCGGCATCGAGAAGGTCACCGCCGCCGACGTCAAGAAGTCGGCCGAGATGTACCTGACCGAAGACCGCGCCTGGAAGCTGAGGGTGCTGCCCGAGAAAGGCACCACGACCGGGAACTAGGGCATGTCCGGGAAAAGTGTGACGCGGTTTTCCGGCCGGGCACGCGGCCAATTAGTGGCTTAGTGCCCGTCCACCGCGATGCGGCCGGGCTCGGTGCGGCCGTCGTGGCCCATGGCGAGTGCCAGTATGCCCGACAGGATCGCGAACCCGCCCATGGCGGTCAGGCCCGGCGCATAGCTGCCGGTCATGTCCTTGAGCACGCCGACGATCACCGGCCCGACATAGCCGCCGATATTGCCGACCGCGTTCACCAGCGCGATCCCGGCCGCGGCGGTGGCCGAGCCCAGCACCGCCGTCGGCAGCGTCCAGAACTGCGGCAGCGCCACATAGACCGTGACCGCGGAGGCCGCCAGGGCGAGGAATGCCACCGCGGGCGCGTCGATAAGGCAGCCGCTGATGCCCAGGAAAACCCCACCCGCCGTGATCGGCAGCGCCACATGCCATTTGCGTTCTCCGGTGCGGTCGGAATGCCCGCCCCAGAAATACATGGCGCCGGTGGCGACGATATAAGGCACCGCCGTCAACAGCCCGACCTGCATATTGGTGAGGTCGCCGAGGCTTTTGACGATCTGCGGCAGCCACAGGGACAAACCGTAAAGGCAGATGGTCATGCCGAAATACATCAGGCCGAACAGGTAGAATTTATAGTTGAGCAGCACGTCCTTGAGGCTCGTGGTCAGCTTGGCGTCGCGCTGGGCGTGTTCGGCCTTGAGCGTGTTCACCAGCCAGCCGCGTTCGTCGTCCGCCAGCCATGTGGCTTTCGCGGGTTCATCGGTGAGCACGCGTAGAACCATAAGGCCAAACAGGCTCGCGGGGATCCCTTGCAGGATGAACAGCCACTGCCAGCCGTCCAGCCCCATACCACGCACATTGAGCAGCGCGGTCGATACCGGGGCTCCCAGGACGCTGGACATGGGAATCGCCATCATGAAGATCGCGGTGATCTTGGCGCGCATGCCGACCGGGAACCAGGTGGTGAGATAGAGGATCATGCCCGGAAAGAATCCCGCCTCGGCCACGCCGAGCAGGAAGCGCAGGATGTAGAAACTGGTTGAGTCCGCGACAAAGGCCATGGCCGCCGACATCAGGCCCCAAACCACCATGATGCAGGTGATCCACAGGCGAGTGCCGATGCGTTGGAGCGCCATGTTGCTCGGCACCTGGAACAGTACGTAGCCCAGGAACAGGATTCCGGCGCCGGTGCCGTAGACCGTGGCCGAGAACTGCAGATCCTGGTTCATGGTGAGCGCCGCGAAGCCCACGTTCACCCGGTCGAGGTAGTTGGCGAAATAGAGCAGCGCCATGAACGGCACCAGCCGCATCGTCACCTTGCGCAGGGTGCGCGCACCCAAAGAATCAATGCTGCGCGCGCCCAACTCGCTGTCCGGCATTGGCCTTCCCCTCCCCAAGGTTAGAGCCAGACTAGCGGAGGATCAGCGGTCGGAATAGGTGAGCTTCACCGGCCCCAGGCGCTCGATTTCCACGTCGACCACATCCCCGGGTTCCAGCCAGTGGGTCTCGATTAGACTGCCCAGGGAGACCAGGGTTCCGCGCGGCATGGTCACGCCGCGCCGCGCGCAGTGATTGGCGAGCCACGCCAGGGCCTCGAGCGGATTGCCGAGGATATCCGCGCCGCGCCCCCGGCCGACTTCCTGGCCATTGACCCAGGCGATCCCGGCAAGCCCGGACAGATCGGCCGCCAATGTAACCGGCGGCCAGCCGGTCTGACGCCTGCCCAACACCAGCCCGGCGTGGAAGAAATCGTCGGCGATCAGGGTCGGTGCATCCAGCGAACGCCAGTGGACATAGCGGTCGTCCACCACCTCGATGGCGGCGAAGACCCCGCCGACCGCCGCCGCCACCTTGGCCGCGTCGAACGGCGCCTGCGCCGGCGTCAGATCGCTCCAGAGTTCGACCGCCAGCTCGCACTCGATACCCGGGCGCACATAGACGCCGGACGGCAGCACCGCGCCGGACCGCAGCAATCCGCGCGCCAGCACATTGCCGGCGCACGGATGGTCGATGCCCAGGTACTCCTGCATGACCCGGGTGGTGCAGCCGATTTTGTAGCCCACCAGGCGCCCCTGCCCGGCCGCGATCAATTGATCGCGCACCATGTCCTGGAGATCGTAGCCGACAGCTTCCGAACGCGGCTGCAAACCGGCCGGCAGTCCCGCGAACGGGGTATGCGTGGTGCGGGCGGAAACGATCCGCCGCGCGGCTTCTTCAAGTTGGGGAGTCATGACTGAAAACTAGCCGAAGGAGAAAGCAGCGGCCAACGCCAAATGCTTTCGTCATATCCGTGAATCGCGGTCTCCACCGTGCGTTGAAACTCCACACGGTGGATTTGACCGTTACGGTGCGGCTTTCGGCGGGACGCGCTTCTTGGTGGCCTGCTCGAATGAATAGCCGATCGCGAGCAAACGCGGCTCGCTGCACAAAGGGCCCAGGAAGCTGACCCCGAACGGACGGTCCTTCTCCCCGGTCGGCTTGGCGTCGGGGCCGTTGCCGGGATTGGTCACCATGCCATAAGGCACGGTCAGGCCGGGGTAACCGGTCCGCGACGCGAATTCCGCGGCCGAACTGGCCGGGAACATCAGGGCATCCAGCTTATTGGCCGTGATAACGGCATCGACCCCTTGGGTGCGCGTAAGTTTCAGCCCCAGGGCGCGGTCGGCGTCGTAGCGCGCCTTGTCCTTCTCGAGATCGACTTTGTCGGAGCTGTCCAGGCGCGACTGGTTGTAGCGGATCGTGCCCCAATCGCGGTGCGCCAGGTTCCATTCGCGCAGCTCCGTCAGCGATTTGAACGGCGCCTTGTCGCCCAGGCTCGCGATCCATTTCGCGAAATCCCGCTTCATGCCGTAATTGAAAATCGTCGAGCAGAACTGGTCCACCCCGTCGAACGACGTCTGGCACACGGCGCGCAGCGCGAAGTTCTCCTTGGGATCGGCGCTGGTGAGGCTCGGGATATCGGCGGGCTCCACGACCTCCGCGCCGGCGGCCTTGAGGGCCGCGATGGCGTCGGTCATGGATTGCAGTTCGTCGGGGCGCAGGCCCGGGCGTTTGTTGGCCGGGGCGGGCGGCTGGAAGGGATCGTAGATCGCAGCGCGCGGGATGCCGATGCGCGCGCCCTTTAGTGCGTCCGCTTTCAGGAACTGCACATAATCGTTGTTTTCGGGCGGCTTGCAGACCGAGGTGGCGTCGTCGTTGGGGTCCGGCGCCTTGCCTTCCATCGCACCGAGCATGACCGCCACGTCGCTGACAAACTTGCCCATGGGACCGGACGTATCCTGGTCGAGGCTGACCGGGATGATGCCGTAGCGGCTGACACGGCCGGTGGTGGGCCGCAGCCCCGCCAGCATATTGGCGTTGGACGGACTCATCACCGAGCCGCCGGTGTCCGTGCCGACATTGGCCGCCCACATGTTGGCCGCGACGCCGATGCCCGAACTGGAGCCGCCGGTATTGAGTTCCGGCTCGCCGTCCGCCTGGGCGCGCGGGTCGTAGGGGTTGTAGCTCTGGCCGCGAATGGCGTTGTAGCCGGACTCCATCTGCGTCGGCGGCCCCGCCATCCAGTTGGCAAGTTCGGTGAGCGTGGATTTGGCAAGGATGATCGCGCCCGCGTCCTTGAGGTTTTTCACCAGGGTGGCGTCGTAAGGCGGCCAGTAATCCCGGAGCGCGATGGCGCCGCCGGTGGTCGGCATGTCGGTCGCGGTTTGGATATTGTCCTTGATGGCGATGGGGATGCCGTGGAGCGGCCCGCGCACATGGCCGGCCGCGCGCTCCTTGTCCAGCGCGTCGGCCTGCGCCAGGGCGTTGGGATTGACCGAAATCGTCGCATGCAGCTTGTTCTCGTACATGCCGATACGCTGCAGGTATTGGGTCACCAGCTCGCGCGAGGTGACGCGGCCGTCCGTCATCGCGGCCTGCATCTCGGGGATGCTTTTCTCCACCACGCTGAACGGCGCCTTGGCTTCCGTCTTGGGCGCAGGCTTGTCGCAAGCAGCCAGCAACGGCGCCAAGGCCGTCGCCAAAAGCACTGTCCGGATCTTCATGCAGTCGTCCTCCCCTGGCCCGGCTACTCAGCGCCGGGCACGTTGACTTTGGCGTCCTTGAGCGCCGGCGTATGCACGGGCCGGCGGCGGGCGTGCGTGGTCTGCTCGAAGCTGTAACCGAGCGCCAGCAGCTTCGGCTCGCTGAAGGCGGTGCCGAAGAACGACACGCCCACCGGCAGGTTCTCGCCGGTGAACCCGGCCGGCACGATCAGGTCCGGGAATCCGGTGAGGTTGGCGAGATTGGTGCCGCCACCGCTGCCCGGCGCTTCCGAGGGGGCCGCCAGCAACGCGGTTTTCTTGGACGAAGTCGGATAGATGATCGCGTCCAGCTTGTCCGCCGCCACCACGCCCTCGACGATCTGACGCACCATGGGCAGGCCGTGTTCGACCACCGATTTGTAGCGGTAATCCTGCAAGGTGCCGCTATCGAGCTCGCGCCGGAACAGGGTCCAGCGCACGGTGTTGGGTCCGGCGCCGTCGGCACGCGGGCTCTGGAGGGTGTTGGTACGGTCGATCATCTCGGCCAGCGACTTGGGATACTTGGGCCCAAGGGTCTTCAGGTAATCGCCGATCTGCACGGCGAACTCGGGATAGCGCACGGCGTTGTAGAAATCCTGGCGGGCCGTGAGCAGCCACTTGGGATAATGCACGTCCACCACCGTGGCGCCGGCCTTCTTCATGTTGGCCATGGCGGATTCCATCACCCAGTCCACGTCCGGGTCGTCCCCCATGAAATCCCGGGCGATGCCGATGCGCGCGCCCTTGAGGGCGGTGGGATTCAGAACCTTGGTGTAATCCTTCTCGGTCCTGCCCACGCTTTTCTTGGTGGCGGCGTCGGCGGCATCCTCGCCGATCATCGCGTTGAGCACCACCGCGACGTCCGCGACGTTGCGGGTCAGCGGACCGCCGGTGTCGTAGGTCAACGCCAGCGGAATGATGCCCGAACGCGACAGCAGGCCGTGCGTCGGCTTCAGCCCGACCACGCCGTTCGACGTGGAGGGCCCGCGGATCGAACCGCCCGTGTCAGTGCCCAGCCCCAGCGGCGCATATCCCGCCGCGACGGAGACGCCGGTGCCGCCCGAGGAGCCGGACGGCGTGCGCATCAGGTCGTGGGGATTGAGCGACTGTCCGCCAAGGGAGCTCTTGGGGGCGCCGGAAGCGAACTCCGACATATTGACCTTGGCGAGGATGATCGCGCCCGCGTCGCGCAGCTTCTTCACAAGGAACGCATCCTTGGGCGGGATCGAGCCTTCCAGCAACAGTGAACCGCCCGTGGTGGGCATGTCGGCGGTGTCGTAGTTGTCCTTGAGCACCACGGGGATGCCGTGCAGCGCGGAGCGCACCTTGCCGGCCTTGCGCTCGGCGTCGAGCGCGCGCGCCTGTTCGAGGGCTTTCGCATTGAGGTGCATCACCGCATGCAGCTTGGGCCCCTGCCCGTCATAGGCCTGGATGCGCGCGAGGCAGAGTTCCACCAGTTTTTCGGAGGTGAGCGTGCCGGCGGCCATGGCCGCCTCCAGTTCCTGCACCGTGGCGTCGTCGAATTCGACGGTGCGGGCGGCGGCGGTGTTCGCCAGCCCCAGCAGCAATGCTGCGGCGATGCCCGCCTTGAAATGTTGCTTCAAATGGCGACCCCAATGGCGACTAGGTGAAGCTTGTTTGGAAAAGCTCATTCGCACCCCCTGGGCAGTAATTTGCATGACTGCATCACATTTCATGCTGCATCGCAACGCGAACATTGCCTTCGATTTCGGGCCTATTTGCAGGCCTAGCAGCGCCATCGCAGCATGACGACCCGCGCCCATGAAGGACGCCTCAATTCCGGGGAGGGTTTCATGCGCCGTCTGCCCGTGAGCACTGCCGTCGCCCTTTGCGCCTTGTGCGGTCCGGCTCTCGCCGAAAACCCCGCCGAGGAACAACTCGCGCACTTCGCCATCTTGCGCAAGGTGATGCCGCCCACGCCGGTGTTCGACAATTTCTTTTACTTCGGCACCGGTTCGCAGAACGTCTGGGCGCGCAAGACCAGCGCCAGCATCATCCTGCGGGACATTCAGGCCGACGACGACGCGGCCCTGCGCAAGCGCTACTTCGACGCCTAGAACGAATGCCTGAAAGCCGCGCTCAACCGCAGGCCGTCGGCGACCAATGGGGCTTAGGCAACTTTCCGCGTGCTGAGGAAGTCGTTCATGCGGCTCAGCGCCTTCTCGATGTTCTCGGCGGAGTTGGCGTAGGAAATCCGCAGGTAGCCTTCACCATAGATTCCGAAGTCGGGCCCGCCCAGGGTGGCGACGCCCGCCTCCTCCAGCAGCGTGGAGGCCAGTGCCTTGGCCTTCCAGCCGGTCTTGGAGACGTTCGGGAACGCATAGAACGCGCCGCGCGGGCTGACGCAGGACACGCCCGGCAGCTTGTTGAGCCCGGCCACCACCAGCTTGCGGCGGTTGTCGAACTCCTGGACCATGGCGGCGACGGAATCCTGCGGGCCGGTCAGCGCCGCGATCCCCGCGTACTGGGCGCTGGCGTTGATGCAGGAATAGGAATTGACCGCCAGCTTGCGCGCGGCCTCGTATAGCAGCCGCGGCCATACCGCATAGCCCAGGCGCCAGCCGGTCATGGCATAGGTCTTGGACCAGCCGTCGAGGATGATCAGCCGGTTGCGGATCTGCGGATAGGCCAGCAAGGTCTGATGGACATAGCCGTCATAGGTCATCTGGCCGTAGATCTCGTCGGACAGGATCGCGACGTTGGGGAATTTCTCCAGGCCCGCGACCAGCTTATCGATCTCTGCCTTGGGCGTGACGCCGCCAGTGGGATTGGCGGGCGAATTCAGGATCAGCAGGCGGGTCTTGGGCGTCAGGCGCGCGAGGGTCTCTTCCGCCGAGAAGGCGAAGCCGTTCTGCTCGCGCATGTGGTCGGCGACCGGGGTGGCGCCGGTGAATTCGATCATCGAGCGGTAAATCGGGAAGCCCGGGTCAGGATAGACGATTTCCGCGCCCGGTTCGCCGAACATCAGGATCGCCATGAACATGGTGACCTTGCCGCCCGGCATGATCATCACCAGCTCCGGCGAAACCTCGATCCCATGACGCTTATGGATGTCGGCCGAGACCGCCTCGCGCAGCGGCAGGATGCCCGTGGCCGGGGTATAGCCGTGGTGGCCGTCGCGCAGCGACTTGATCGCGGCCTCGACGATATGCGGCGGGGTCTTGAAGTCGGGCTGGCCGATGCCCAGGCTGATGATGCTCTTGCCCTGGCGCTCCAGCTCCTGCGCGCGCGCCAGGACTGCGAAGGCATTTTCCTCGCCGATCCGGCCGAATGACTCCACGACTTGCAGCACTTGGTATTCCCCTTGGTTTAGGGCCTAATACCTAGCATGCCGGGCCTCCCGCAAAACGGATTTTTGACATAAGCGCATGATCTCGCTGACTGAAACATTGCGACAGATCGCGGACGGCCGCCTGACTCCCCAGACCGCCATCGACCGGTCCTTGTCGGCCATTTCCGAGACCGATCCGGCGCTGCGCGCTTTTGTGCGGTTTGACCCGGCCGCCAAGGCCGGAACCGGCCCGCTGGCCGGGGTCGCGGTGGGCGTGAAGGACATCTTCGACACGGCCGATTTCGCCACCGAAATGGGCTCGGCCATTTATGCCGGCTGGCGGCCCAAGGCAGACGCCCCGATCGTCGCGGAGCTCAAGCGCCTGGGCGCCACGGCCGTGGGCAAAACCGTCACCACCCCCTTCGCCTCCATGGACCCGGCCGAAACCCGCAACCCCCGGAACCCCGCCCATACCCCGGGCGGGTCGTCATCCGGGTCGGCGGCAGCGGTCGCGGCGGGCATGGTGCCCCTGGCTTTGGGCACGCAGACCGGGGGCTCGGTGATCCGGCCGGCCTCGTTCTGCGGGGTCGCCGCGATCAAACCGTCCTATCGGCTATTGCCGACCGAAGGGGTCAAGTGTTTCGCCTGGAGCCTGGATACCGTCGGCCTGTTCGCGGCGGGGGTAGCGGATGTGGCCCAGGCCCTGGCCCTGATCACCGGCCGGCCTGACCTGACCGCCACCGGGGCCACACCCCGGGTCGGGGTCATCACCCAGGATTTCGCGGGGCCGCCCGAGGCCGAAGGAGCCCGGGCCCTTGAGACTGCCATCGCCGCCCTGGAACGCGCCGGCGCCACGGTGCGGGCCCTGAGCGCACCGGCCGAATTCGCCGCCATGTGGCATGCGCACCCGACGCTTCAGGCTTACGAAGCCTCCCGGTCTTTATGTTGGGAATTAATGTCTTACGGACAGATCCTCACCCCCAAGGTTAAGGGTGAGCTAGAGCACGGCCGCACGCTCTCCACCGGCCACTACGATTCAGTCCAGGCCACGGCGCGGGCTGCGCGCGCCGCAGCCGGAAAGCTGTTCGAACAAGCGGATGTGGTGATCAGCCTGTCGGCGCCCGGCCCGGCGCCGGAAACTTTGGCCACCACCGGCGATCCCCGCTTCAACCGGCTGTGGACCGACCTGGGCACCCCGGCGGTGAATGTGCCGGTCTACCTCGCCCCCGGAAACCTGCCGGTCGGGGTTCAGGTGATCGCCCCCTATGGCCAGGACGGCAAGGCGCTGGCCGCCGCCCGGTTCCTGGAGCGAGCCGTCGGAAGGGTGGTCCCGTGAGAACCAACCGCTTCGGCGCCGCCGGCCGGGACGTATCCGTGATCGGTCAGGGCACCTGGTACATTGAGCGCGGCCCCCGGGCCGCCGCGGTCTCGGCCCTGCAACGTGGCCTGGACATGGGCATGACCCATATCGACACCGCCGAGATGTATGGCAGCGGCCAGGCCGAGGAGGTCGTGGCCGAGGCGATCAAAGGCCGGCGCGCCTCCTGTTTCGTCGTTTCCAAGGTTCTGCCCCAGAACGCCTCGCGCGGCGGGGTCATCAAGGCCTGTGATGCCTCCCTCGCCCGGCTCAAGACCGACCATCTGGATTGCTACCTGCTGCACTGGCCAGGATCTCACCCCCTGGAAGGCACCATCGAGGGGTTCGAACGCCTCAAGAAGGAAGGCAAGATCCGCTCCTGGGGCGTGAGCAATTTCGACACCGGGGAATTGGATGAAGCCCTGAGCATCGCAGGGCCGGGCGCCATCGCCTGCAACCAAGTGCTCTATCACCTGGGCGAACGCGCCATCGAACACGCCGTGCTGCCGTGGTGCGAACGCAATGACGTTGCGCTGGTGGGCTACAGCCCGTTCGGCCACGACGACTTCCCGGCGCCCAATACGCCGGGCGGCTATGTCCTCGCCGAGGCCGCCAAAGCGCACAACGCGACGCCGCGCCAGGTAGCGCTCGCCTTCCTGACCCGCAAGCCGTCGCTGTTCACGATTCCCAAAGCGGCCAGGACCGAACACGCGGAT
>JAIBCD010000012.1 GCA_019694335.1 Rhodospirillaceae bacterium
CCTCTCGGTGGGCGCGCGCCTTCGGAATTACTTCCTGGCCGGCATCCTGGTGACCGCGCCCATCGCCATCACGCTCTATTTCGCCTGGTCGATGGTCGATTACGTGGACAGCCGCGTCACCGCGCTGCTGCCGGAACGCTACAACCCCTCGACCTACCTGCATGTGGCGATCCCGGGCCTCGGTGTCATCATTCTGGTGCTGGCGCTGACCCTGATCGGGTTCCTCACCGCCAATTTCCTCGGCCGCCTGATGCTCCGGTTGGGCGAGGGCGTGGTCTCGCGCATGCCGGTGATCCGGAATATCTACTCGGCGCTCAAGCAGATTTTCGAGACCGTGCTCTCGAACCGCGCCCAGTCGTTCAGTGAAGTGGTGCTGGTGGAGTTTCCGCGCAAAGAGATGTGGACCCTGGGCCTGGTGGTGGGCCCGGCCTACGGCGAAGTTTCGGAAAAGGCGGGCGCCGAGATGTTCAACGTGTTCGTGCCGACCACGCCCAATCCCACATCCGGCTACCTGGTGTTCGTGCCGCGCAGCCAGATGATGAAACTGGAGATGACCGTGGAGGACTGCCTGAAGATGATCATCTCGGGCGGCATCGTGACGCCGCGCGCAGAAAATGCGCGCGATTCATAAAAGCGCGCGGCCTTCCGCCGCGGGCCCCAAAATCAAACCCCGAGGGGAGGCTCCCATGAAAACGCGTTCGATCCTGGCGTCGCTGGCATGTTTGTTCGTGATGGGCGCCGCGCAGGCGGCGGCTCCGGCCGGCAGCGTGTTCCTGGAAGACATGACCACCAACGAACTCAAGGACAAGATCGCCAAGGGTTGCCCGGTGGCGCTGATCTTCAGCGCCTCGACCGAACAGACCGGTCCGCATGTCGCGCTGGGCAAGCACATATTCCGCGCGCGGGCCTACGGCGAAGCGCTTGCCAGGGAAATCGGCGACGCGGTGGTGGCGCCGGTGCTGCCGTTCGCGCCGGTGAACGGTTTGTCCAAGGCGCTGCCGGGGTCGATCAACCTGCCCAAGGACGCCTTCGCGCGGGTCAACGAGGAAGTGGCGCGCAGCATGATCGCGGGCGGCCTCAAGCGCGTGGCGTTGCTCAACGACCACGGCGGCGATGCGCAGACCGCGCTCAAGGACGTGGCCGCGAAACTGGACGCGGAATTCTCCGGCCAAGGCGTGCGGGTGTTCTTCATCTCCGACGGCTACCAGAAGGCCCGGCTCGCGGTCGAAGCCGAGATCCGCGCCTCGGGCAGGGTGGCCGGCGGCCACGGCGGGCTGTGGGACGTCTCCGAGACCATGGCCGCAAAGCCGGGCGCGGTGCGCCCCGGGTTGTTCAAGCCCGGCAACCTGGAGCAGGAAGGCAACGGCCCCCTGAACGCGGAAGGCTTCTCCGGCGATCCGCGCGGCTCGACGGAAGCCTTGGGCAAACATTTCGGCGAGATGCGCGTGAAGGCCGCGGCGGCGGAGTTGCGCACGGCGCTGGCCGGCGCCGGCGCGTGCAAATAGCGAGTTGATGCGGTGGCGGTGTGTGATGAGGCTCCACGCGGCGGAACCCCATCACGGATCGATTGCCATCGCGATTTTGCACTCTAATTATTCACAATACACGCGACTGACATGTTCGTTAGCGAGTTGAGTTGCAAGTTGTTGATCGCAGAGGCTCCAAGACCGTAGTACGTGGCACCCGATACGCTAGGGCTGAAAACCATATTCACATGGTAGTCATTTGGCCCCGGAGTCCAGCCGAGAGTCTTTTCCGTCTGGGAAAATTCTTCGGAGCCGGTGTCGTTGGCGCCGAGATTAAAAAAAACATTTCCAAGATATGCGCCGGTGCGGGCATTGAAAATGTCTACCCGGTAGCTCACCGGGAAGCTGGCATAGTTGTGGAGGAAGATGATGCCTGGATAGGCGGGGATGCGCGATGTGTGTACGTTTACAAGGATGCGATTTAGGTTCTCGTAGCTAACCGTGCTGGTGTACGTGCAAATGCTGGCATTTTCGAAGAAGCCGGTCGTGCTGTTCCATACGACGTGCTGGAATGCAGTATTTACCGGGTTGGAACTTTTTAAGTAGATCGATAGGCAGCAGTCACCATTCGTGGTGCCGCTGACTCCAATGACCGACAGAATGTCGGAGATGGAGTATTGAGGCGATGCGAATGGGGCAACGGTAATGGTCGCGGTTCCATAGTTGCGGGCCGAAGGTGAGCCGACGACCGTCGCGAAGTAGGTCGAGGTGGTCGATGCTCCGTTCATGAAGCGGATGAAGGAGTAGTTGTTGCCGTTGCCGAGAAACAGCGGTGTGATAACCGTGTACGCCGATCCAGCAACAGCTTGGGCGCGTTCTTTGGAGGAGTTCGCCTGGGGCGTGGAGATATCCATCGTCCCGGCATAGCGTTCGATTTTGGGCTCGGCAGGAGGATCAATACGCGCTGGCGCGACGCCGTCTCCTCGGACTGAGCGGATTTCATCCGCCCAACTGCTATGGGGTGTGAGCAGCACCGCAGTTAGAATGAGAATTCTCAAGCTGTCCATGGTCGCCTCCCGACGTGTTGTGAGGGGACGACGCTGTGCCTTCGTTTGGCTTTCGTCAACCGAAGCGGACAGTAAATTCGGGAGGCGCGTAGGCGCGCGGCTTAGACGCTAAGCCGCGTCCAGCCCTCGGGGCCGAGGCACTCGAGTGGCTGGAAGCGGGCCTTGTAGGCCATCTTGGCGCTGTCGGCGATCCAGTAGCCGAGATAGACGTAGGGCAGGCTGAGCCGCTGGCACTGGTCGATCAGCCACAGCACGACGAAATTGCCGAGACCGCTGCGCGCGGAGAACGCGCGGCCGTCGGTTCCCTGCACGGATTCCGTTTCGAAGAAGCTGTAGACCGCCGACAGGCCGTCGCTGGTGCGGTCGGTCAGGCACACCGCCACCAGCACACCGGCGCGATCCCGGAATTCGACCATGAAGGTGTCGATCGGGCTGTCCTCGACCATGGCGCTGTATTCGTAGAAACCCATCAGCGCCATGTCGCTGCCGGCGTGGCGCGATTGCTGGTAACGCGCGAACAGTTCGTACTGCTCGGTGGTGGCGCGCGCCGGCACCTTGATCGCGACCAGATCCTGGTTCTGTTTCCAGATGCGGGCGAGGGTGCGCTGGCGCGAGAATTCGGGCACCACCACGCGCACCGGCACGCAGGCCTTGCAGCCGGGGCAGGCGGGGGCGTAGGCGATGGAATGGCTGCGGCGGAAGCCGGAGCGGGCGAGCGCCTCGTGCAGCCCTTCCGCGCCCGGGCCCGACAGCTCGGTCACCAGCTTGCGTTCCAGGCGGTCGGACAGGTAGGGGCACGGCAACGGCGCCGTGGTGAAGAAGAACTGCGGACGTTTGAGTGGTGTCTGGTCCATCCAACCCGGCTCGGCGCCCGCGTTGGGGGCCTGCACATCAGCTTAGGAGATCATAGCATGGCGTCCGGTGCCGCCTCTGGCAAGTACGCCCCGCACGCCCGTTCAGTTCCGCCGGGAGCGCCGGTTTCCCTCTGTAACCGGCTGAAACCGGCCGCGAACGGCTGTCACGGTTTGGCGGCGGGGGCCAAGGTCTCGCCCACGGCCGAATTGAGCGGCTGGGGCAGGGCGGATTTCTCCAGGAAGTTGGGCAGGCGGTCGAACTCGTTGCCCTTCAGGTTTTCACCGCGCAGCAGCACGATCGAAACGCGCCGGTTGCGCGGGCTGCGCGGAATCTTGGGGTCCATGGGCTGGCGGTCGGACACGCCGGTGATGTCGAACACCTGGCGGTCGTCGAGGCCGCCTTCCAGCAGCGCGCGGCGGGTGGCGAGGGCGCGGTCCGAGGACAGTTCCCAGTTGGTGTAACCCTGCGGGTCCACGGCGGTGGAGGGATCGGTGTGGCCGGTGATCTTGATCTTGTTGGGCATCTTGCGGATGACCTTGGCCACCTGGGCGAGCAGCTCGCGCGAGCGCGGCAGCAGGTTGGCGCTGCCGGGCTGGAACATGTCGACCTTGTCCTGGTCCATGATCTGGATGCGCACGCCTTCGGGCGTCTGGTCGACCATCAGGCTGTTGGCCAGCGGCGCGAGATCCGGGATGCCGCTGATGGTATCCTTGAGTTCCTGGGTGACCTGCTGGAAGTCCTTCTGATCCTTGGCTTCCTGGGCGGCCTTGACGGCTTCCTCGGTGGCCTGGGGCGTGTCCTTGGGGTCGGTCATGTCGGATCCGCCGGAGCCGATGGACGACGGTGGCATCACCACGGCGGAGGTAGAGCCGGGGCGCGACTGCGAGGCGCCTTCGCCGATGGTCTGGCCGCCGAGCATGCCGCCGGCGCCGCTTTCGCGGGTCGAGGCGGCGATGGGCGTGAAGTAGTCGGCGACACCGTTGAGCTGCTGCTCGGTGACGGCATTCAGCAACCACAAGAGCAGGAAGAACGCCATCATCGCGGTCACGAAGTCGGCGTAAGCCACCTTCCACGCGCCACCATGGTGGCCGTGTTCGCCCTTCTTCACCCGTTTGATGATGATGGGGGCCTTGTCGCCGCCGGCGCCGCCAAAATCTGGCCGTTCAGCCATCGCTCATTCCTCGAAAAACCCAGCGTTCCTAATGTAGTGCGCGTGGGTTGCAGCCACAAGGCGGACACATCGCCCCGATTCTCTCACACAGTGTCATCGCATCCTTAACAAACCCCTCCATTCAAGGGGGATTCAGGGTCAGCCGGTTCACAATCGCGGCAGGGGCCGGTTGGGTGAAATACCGCCCGTCCCGCCAGTCCCTGAGCAGGTCGCCATAGTGGCGCGAGGCGATCTGGCCGGACTGCCCGCCCGGCAGGGCGAAACGCGAGGCGGCGAGGTCGCCGAGGTCGTAGACCGCCCGCAAGGACGACCCATGCACATGGCGGAACGGCGCCCGGGACGCCGGCGACAGGAAGGTGCCGCGGTTGACGGTATAAGTGTCGCCGGGCGTGGCGATCGACAACGCGCCCAGGCCGCCGATGACCGGGAAGTTGCCGAACAACAGGTGCGGGAACCTGGCTTGGTGGAAATTGCCCCAATGCACCTTGTCGACAGTGGAGAGCCGCCGTTCCTTGAGCCAGGCCAGGGTGTCGGCCCAGGCCGCGGAGACCATCTGGTCGCAGGTTTCGGTGGCTTGCGTGGTCTTGTCGTCGCACCAGTCCGCTTCGCCGGTGAGTACGTCGCGCATCAGGAGGGGCCGCGCGCCGCCGAAATCCGGGTACAGATCCCCGAGGTCGTCGGCGAAGATGCGCCGCTTGACGCGCTCCATCCAGACCGCGAACACCAGGGGTTCCCATTTGTCCCGCGCCGCCGTGCCGTCCCAGGATTTGAGGCGGTCGAGCAGCTTTTTGTCGCCGACGCCAGCGGTATGGGCCATCAGCACCGGCAACAGGTCGCGCGCCATCAGCGACACCACGTCCTGCTGGAGCGCGGCCGTGGTATCGGGCGAGACCCGGGGCGTTGCGGCGATCGCATCGCGGATGCGGTTGGCGCGATACGCCTCGGGCCAATGGGCGGCGAGCAGGTAGGGATAGCCGTCGGGGACCATCTTGTTGTTGGCGTTGATCAGCACGCCCGATGGGGGATTGAGCGACTGCGGCAATTCGGCGAACGGAATCCAGCCGGTCCAGTCGTAGTCGCCGCTCCAGCCCGGCACCGGGGTCATGCCATCGCCGGACTTGCGGATCGGCACGCGGCCGGCGGCGACATAGCCGATGCCGCCGGCGGTATCGGCGAACATGATGTTCTGCTGGGGCGCGTGGAAATCGGCGAGGGCGGCGCGGAAGGCGTCCACGGTGGCCGCGTGGTTCATGCGGTAGAGCGCCTGGGCGGAACGGTCGTCGGGCGCGAGCAGCCCGGCGGCCAGGGCCAGCACGCGCTTTTCCCCGGCGTAGTCCGGTGTCCCGGGCGAGGCTCCGAGGATGTCGCTGACCACGGGGCCGTGGCGGGTTTCGCGCACCGTCAGGGTCATGGCCGCGTTGAAGCGCGGGCGGATGGTCTCGGTGCGGACGATGAACGGCTCCGCGCCCGTGGGCGTCACATAGGAATCCGTGCCGCCCGCCTGGTTCTCAACGGTCTGTTCGACAAACAGGTCGGAGGTGTCGCTCTCGGTGGTGGTCAGGCCCCAGGCGACATGGCCGTTGTGGCCGACGATCTGCAGCGGCACGCCGGGGATGGTGGCGCCGAACATCTTGAGGTCAGGCGTGTCGATGCCGACGAAGTACCAGATGCTGGGCGCCTGGAAATTGAGATGCGGGTCGTTGGCCAGGATCGGCTTGCCGGTGGCCGTACGGTTGCCGGCGACGGTCCAGACATTCGACGCGCTGTTCGGTTGCACCACTTCGGTCATGGCGCGGCGCAGGTCCGCGAAGCGCAGGCCCGCGAGATCGCTTTGCGAGATGGTGACCGCGTCGGTGGGACGCGGATCGGGGTCCAGGGCGGCGGCGAGGGCGAGGCCGAATTTCGCCGCCAGCGCCGCCTGGGCAAGTTCCCGGTCCCAGTTGCTCGAGAGCTGTAGGCCCATGAGCTTCTGCCAGACCAGGGAGTCCGCCGGCTGCCAGCGTTCGGGGCGGAATTGCAGAAGGTCGAATTCCAGCGGCAGCGGATGGCGCTCGTCCAGCCAGGCGTTCACGCCCTCGGCGTAACGCGCGAAGGCGCGGCGCGTGGGCTCGTCCAGGCCGGCGAAGTCGGCGGCCGCGCGGCGGTAGACGCCGAGCGTGAGCATGAAGCGGTCGGGCGCGATGCCGGGATTGCCGACCAGCTCCGCGAGGCGCCCCTGGCCTTGGCGGCGCATCATTTCCATCTCGAACAGGCGGTCCTGGGCGTGCACATAGCCCAGAGCGAAATAGGCGTCGTCCTCGGATGCGGCGGTAATCAGGGGGATGCCGTGCTTGTCGCGGCCGATCGTGACCGGGGCCAGCAGTCCCTTGGCGGTGACGGTTCCCTCATAGGCGGGCAGGGCGCGCCAGTCGGCGAGCCGCATGGCGCCGGCGATGAGGCCGAGCGCCATGACGATGAAGGCGGCGAACCAGAACAGCACCTTCGCGCCGCCGCGTATCGCTCGTCCTAAACCTTTCATTCGTTTTTCACCAACCTGCGCGGGTAAGCAGACAGCCTTGCTTCAAACCATGCGGTGGTTCCGCGCAGGTTGTCGAGATCGGATTTGGCGGCGCCGGGAAGGCGGCGCTATGTTTGCGGCGCGGGGGGCTTTCGCAAGCACGCTGCTGCGGCACCGCGGGCCGCGACAGCGCGCTCCCCACAGCGCTCCATCGTTCCAATCCTGGATCCTCGGGACGGCCCTTCGGGCCGCCCAAGGATGACATCCAAGGATGACATCGGTGTGCGGGAAAGCCCGTGCTAGACTCCCGGCATGTCCGGCGGCGATGAAATCAACGAAGGCGAAGTTCTGTTCGAGGTGCGCCAGGTGGGCAACGCCGTGAAGGTGTCGGCCATCGACCCGGTGACCAACACCGAGGTCTGCGTGGTGGGCGCGGTGACCACCAGCCCCTATACCCTCAAGATGAACGCGGTCCGCAAACTGCGCATGGTGTTGCGCAAGAACGCCGGCGGTTAAGCTAAAACTCCTTGCAAAACAATAGTTTGTGTCGCAGTGGCAGGTCCGCGCGACATATGGTATCCCCACGCCTCGCGCGCGTGCCCAGGAAAAGTGGAAACCGGTTTTCCGTTCGGGCACGCGCCAATCAAATAACCCATATGGAGGCGATCTTCCCGGTGAGCGCAGCGGAGTCTCTTTTGGTCAAGCCGGGCGACACCGTCGCCATCGCCGCCGATCATGCGGGTGTGGCACTCAAATCCACGCTTGCCGCCGAGCTTCAGGGGCAGGGCTACAAGGTTCTGGACCTCGGCACCACATCGGCTGAGTCCGTCGATTACCCGGATTTCGGCCATGCCCTGGGCCGCGCGGTCGGCGAAGGCCAGGCCAAGGCCGGCATCGCCATCTGCGGTTCGGGCATCGGCATCTCCATCGCCGCCAACCGCCATGCCGGCGTGCGCGCCGCGCTGGTCCACGACGCCGCCACCACCCAGCTCGCCCGCGAACACAACGACGCCAATGTGCTGGCCCTGGGGGCGCGCACGACCGCGCCGGAAACCGCCAAGAACCTCGTGAATATCTTCTTCACCACGCCTTTCGCCGGCGGCCGCCATGCGCGCCGCGTCGAGAAACTCGGATAAGGACTTTGCCTATGGCCCCGCTTGAGACAAAAAATGTTGTGTCGCCCGCCTATTTCACCAAGAGCCTCGCCGACGCCGACCCGGCGGTGATGGACTCCATCAACAAGGAACTGGCGCGCGAGCAGTCGCAGCTGGAACTGATCGCCTCGGAGAACATCGTCAGCCGCGCGGTGCTGGAAGCCGTCGGCAGCGTGATGACCAACAAGTACGCCGAAGGCTATCCCGGCAAGCGCTACTACGGCGGCTGCGAATGCGTCGACGTCGCCGAAAGCCTGGCGATCGAGCGCGCCAAGCAGCTGTTCGACTGCACCTTCGCCAACGTCCAGCCCCACGCCGGCGCCCAGGCCAACGAGGCCGTGTTCCTGGCGCTGCTCAAGCCGGGCGACACCATCCTGGGCATGGATCTCGCCTCCGGCGGCCACCTCACCCACGGCGCCGCGCCCAATATCTCGGGCAAGTGGTTCAACGCCATCCGTTACGGCGTGCGCCTCCAGGACGGCCATATCGACATGGACCAGGTGGAAAGCCTGGCCAAGGAACACAAACCGAAACTGATCATCGCGGGCGGCTCGGCCTATTCGCGCATCATCGACTTCAAGGCGTTCCGCGCGATTGCCGATTCAGTCGGCGCCTTCCTGATGGTCGACATGGCGCACTTCGCGGGCCTGGTGGCCGGCGGCGTGCACCCGAGCCCGCTGCCGCATGCCCATGTGGTCACCACCACCACCCACAAGACCCTGCGCGGCCCACGCGGCGGCATGATCCTGTCCATGCACGAGGACATCGGCAAGAAGATCAATTCGGCGATCTTCCCGGGCCTCCAGGGCGGCCCGCTGATGCATGTGATCGCCGGCAAGGCGGTTGCTTTTGGAGAGGCGCTGAAGCCCGAATTCAAGACCTACGCCCAGGCCGTGGTGAACAACGCCAAGACCCTGGCCGAGACCCTGCGCAAGGGCGGCCTCGAGATCGTCGCCGGCGGCACCGACACCCACCTGATGCTGGTGGACCTGCGGCCCAAGAAGCTCACCGGCAACGTCACCGAGCACCTGCTCGACCGGTCGGGCATCACCTGCAACAAGAACGGCATCCCGTTCGACCCGGAAAAGCCCACGGTCACCTCGGGCATCCGCCTCGGCACCCCGGCCTGCACCACCCGCGGCTTCGGCGCCGCCGAGTTCAAGCTGGTGGGCGAGCTGATCCTTGAGGTCATGGACGCCCAGGCCAAGGGCGGGGACACCGCCCCGGCCGAGCAGTCCGTGAAGGGCCGGGTCCAGGACTTGTGCCGCCGGTTTCCGATTTATCAATAAATTGGGGTCATACCTGAGCCGACTGGCCTGAGCCGACAGGACTCATAGAGGGGTTAAGCGATGCGTTGTCCCTATTGCGGGCATCTCGATACACAGGTGAAGGACTCCCGTCCGACAGACGACAATTCCGCCATCCGGCGGCGGCGGTCGTGCCCGGCCTGCGGCGCGCGGTTCACCACCTTCGAACGCATCCAGCTGCGCGAGCTGACGGTCGTCAAAAAGAACGGCCAGCGCACCCCCTTCGACCGCGACAAGATCGCCCGCTCGATCATCACCGCCTGCCGCAAACGTCCCGTGGACGAGGAGCGCATCGAGCGCGTGGTGAACTCGGTCCAGCGCCGCCTGGAGAGCATGGGCGAGTCCGATATCCCGTCCCACGCGATCGGGGAAATGGTGATGGAAGCCCTCCAGGGCCTCGACAAAGTGGCCTATGTCCGCTTTGCCTCGGTCTATAAAAATTTCCGTGAAGTCAGGGACTTCGAGAACTTTGTTGAATCTCTGGCTGAACCTGGATCCCAAGACCAGAACGTGTGATGGCCAGCGGGAAGGAGGCTGACGCCGCCTTCATGGCCGCGGCCCTGGCGCTCGCGGCCCGCACCATCGGCGATTGCGCCCCGAATCCTTCCGTCGGCTGTGTGCTGGTGAAGGACGGCGTGGTGGTCGGCCGCGGCTGGACCCAGTCCGGCGGACGTCCTCATGCCGAGACGCAAGCGCTGGCCCAGGCGGGCGCCGCCGCCAGGGGGGCGACCGCCTATGTCACCCTCGAACCCTGCAGCCACCACGGCAAGACCCCGCCCTGCGCCGATGCCCTGATCGCGGCCGGCGTCGCCCGGGTGGTTTCCGCTGTCGGTGACCCCGACCCGCGCGTTTCGGGCAGCGGGCTGGCCAAGCTCCGCGCCGCCGGGATCGCGGTGGAGGAGGGCGTGGGCGCGGCCGAGGCCGCCCGCATCGCCGCCGGGTTCTTCCTCCGGATCAAGGAAAAGCGCCCGCTGTTCGCCCTCAAGATCGCCACCACCCTGGACGGGCGCATCGCGCTCGCCAACGGCAAGAGCCAGTGGATCACCGGCCCGGCCGCGCGGAATCTGGTGCAGGCCTTGCGCGCCCGCTTCGACGCCATCTTGGTCGGGTCGGGCACCGCGCTGGCGGACGATCCGCTGCTGACCTGCCGGTTGGAGGGGTACACCGGCCGCCCCAAGGTGCGGGTGATCCTGGACCGGCGCTTACGTTTGGCGGCGACCTCGCAACTGGTGAAGACGGCCGGGGTGTTTCCCACCTGGGTGATCACGGGCGGGACCGCGAAAGCCGATGCGTTGAAAGCCGCCCAGGTCGAGGTGATCGAACTTGGCATGGGGCTCAACGATCATGACTTCATACTCGCCGCCGCGCGCACCCTGGCCGAACGCGGCCTCAACCGCGTCCTGATCGAAGGCGGCGCCGCCATCGCCGGGGCGTTCCTGAAGGCCGGCCTCGTCGACCAGGCCGCCTGGTTCCGTGCCCCCGCTGTCATCGGCGGCGACGGCCTGGGCGCGGTTTCCGACCTCCAGGCCACCGACCTTGCCGCCATAACCCGTTTCAAACGCAGGGAAACCCTGTCCCTGGGCGACGATCAGGTCGATTTTCTCGAGAGGTAGGGGTATACCCCAGCCGGCTTTCCTCCCTATGTGAGGGTTCATGTTTACCGGCATTGTCACCGACCTCGGCACGGTCCTGGATTCAGCTCAAGGCGCCGCCGCCGTGCGCTTCCGTATCGGCACGGCCTATGCCACCGAAACCATCGCGCTGGGCGCCTCGATCTCCTGCAACGGCTGCTGCCTGACGGTGGTGGAAACCGGGGCCGGCTGGTTCGCGGTCGATGTTTCGCGTGAGACCCTCGACCACACCACGCTGGGCGACTGGCGCGCCGGCCGGCGCGTGAACCTGGAACGCGCGTTGAAAGCCGGCGATGAACTCGGCGGCCATATCGTCTCGGGCCATGTCGATGCCGTCGCCGCCATTGAATCCATCACCCCGGAAGAGGGCTCGCAGCGCTTTGTGGTCGCCGCGCCGGAAGGCCTCATGCGCTTCGTCGCGCCCAAGGGCTCGGTCACCCTCGACGGCGTATCGCTGACGGTGAACGAAGTGAAGGCCAATACCTTCGGCGTGAACATCATCCCGCACACCCAGGCCGTGACCACCTTCGGCGCGTTGGCGCCGGGCTCCCGGGTCAACATGGAAATCGACGTCATCGCGCGCTATGTTGCGCGCGTACTGCAACCGAGCTGAGCCATGCCCGATACTTCCGCCAAGGCCGTCCACGCCGATTTCCTGTCCTCGATCGAAGAGATCATCGAGGATGCGCGCAACGGCCGAATGTTCGTGCTGGTGGACGACGAGAACCGCGAGAACGAGGGCGATCTCGTGATTCCGGCGCAGATGGCGACGCCGGAGGTCATCAACTTCATGGCCAAGTACGGGCGCGGGCTGATCTGCCTGTCGCTCACCAAGAAGCGGGTCGAGGATCTGCGCCTCCCGCTGCTGCCGGCCCATAACCAGTCCAGGCTTTCGACGGCCTTTACGCTGTCAATCGAAGCCAAGCACGGCGTCACCACCGGCATCTCGGCCGCCGATCGCGCGCGGACCGTGGCCGTGGCGATCGACCCGGGCAGCAGCCACGCGGACCTCGCGACGCCAGGGCATGTGTTCCCGCTCATGGCGCGAGACGGCGGTGTCCTGGTGCGCGCCGGCCATACCGAGGCCGCGGTGGATATCTCGCGGCTCGCCGGACTGATTCCGGCGGGTGTGATCTGCGAGATCATGAACGACGACGGCTCCATGGCGCGGCTTCCGGACCTGGTGAAGTTCGCCCAGTTCCACGGCCTCAAGATCGCCACCATCGCCGACCTGATCGCTTACCGCCGCAAGACCGAACGCCTGGTGCAGATGGACGCCGAGGCGCCGTTCCAATCGCAGGTCGGCGGCGACTGGAAGCTGCGCATCTATTCCGATGCCGTGTCCGGCGACGAGCATGTGGCGCTGATCAAGGGCGAGGTGGCGACCGACGCGCCGGTGATGGTGCGCATGCACCAGCTCAACATGCTGCCCGACGTGCTGATGGACGCCGGCTCCGTGCGCACCGGCGATCTGCGCGCCGCGCAGGAGATGGTGGCTGAGTACGGGCGCGGCGTGATCGTGTTCTTCCGCGACCATGTGCTCGGCAAGCTGTCGGACCGCGTGAAGGCCAAGGCCCGGGGCGAGGAACATACCCGCCGTCTGGTGGACTACGGCGT
Source organism: Rhodospirillaceae bacterium (assembly GCA_019694335.1). Lineage (GTDB taxonomy): Bacteria > Pseudomonadota > Alphaproteobacteria > Rhodospirillales > Rhodospirillaceae > SHVO01. Next base: position 12,766 of record JAIBCD010000012.1, read on the forward strand.
CGGCGCGCAGATTCTGGTGGATCTCGGCGTCAAGAACATGATCGTGCTCACCAATACTTCGAAGAAGGTGGTGGGCCTCGAAGGCTACGACCTGCACATCGTCGAGCAGCGGCCGATCAAGGCTTAAGCGGGTAAAGTTTAAACCGGCTTCGCCGCCAGCGTCCGCAAAGTGCGGAAGTGGCTGACGACCGTCTCCCGGTATGTCTCATAGAGATTGTACGGCAGGCCATGTTCCTGCGCGGTGCGCCGGACGATGGCGCTGATCGCCGGGTAGTGCGTGTGGCTGATCTGCGGGAACAGGTGGTGTTCGATCTGGAAATTGAGTCCCCCGGAGAACCAGTTCAGCACATGGTTGCTGGTGGCGAAATTCACCGTGGTGCGTAGCTGGTGGGCCGCCCATTCGTCATTGATGCAAAAAGTCCCGCTGCACGGCGCCGGAAACTCGGCCTTCTCGATGGCATGCGCCAGGTTGAACACCAGGGTCAGTACCAAGCTTAGGATCACGTGAAAGATCAAAAGGCCGATCACGACCTGGCCGGCGGGAAACAACGCGAACGGCAGGCCGACGAACAGCGCCAGATAAAACGCCTTCGCGCTCCAGAACTCCCACTTCTCGCCGGAGGACATGCCGGGGATCGCCTGGTAGGAGTTCATGCGTAGCGAGAAGTATTGGACGAAATCCTTGATGAACAGCCACTCTATGGTGGCGAGGCTGTAGGCGAAGCCGAACCAGACATGCTGGTGCCGGAACTTGGGCTGCCACGGCTGGCGCGGCGACAGGCGCAAGGAGCCGCGGGTCTCGATATCGTCGTCCCACTCGAAAATGTTGGTGTAGTGGTGATGCAGGACATTGTGCTTGTACCACCAGAAGTACCGCCCGGTGCCGAGCACGGCGCAAGTCAGGTGACTGAGCAGGAGATTGGTGCGCCGGCTCGACGAGAACGAGCCATGCACGGCGTCATGGAACACGTTGAAGCCCAGGGCGCCCGCCGAGAAGGCGAAGGACACGCACAACAGGGCGCGGAGGAAGGCGGACTCGGTGGTCAGAAGCAGGGCGTAAGACCCCGTGAACCACAAGCCGATGATCGCGGCCTTGCGGTAGAGGCGGGGGTCGTCGCGCCGGTTCGCGCCGGCGAAATGTTCATCCACCCGCGCGCGCACCGTGGCGAAGAACGCGTTTGGTTCGGTGAAGTGCACGCGCCGCGCGGCACAATCCGCGCGCGCCTGCTCCGGAAGAGCGGCGTCCGATTGAATTGTCTTATGTCCCCAGCCCCGGCGCGCCGTCTGAGACGCGAAAACGCGCTGTCCCCCGACAGCTGGTGCGAGCCTTACACGGCGTGGTTCGCTTGGCGATTGATAAAAGTCCCACGGCATGGAATGTCATTATCCTGGCCGCGTTCGAGATGGAAAAAACGCGATAACGCAATCTAGAGAGGAATCCTCGGAGCCATGAGCCAGATTGCGCAGTGTAGCTGCGGCGCGCTTCGCGCCGAGGTGGCGGGCGAGCCCGATGCGGTGGTGGCCTGCCATTGCACGGAGTGCCAGCGGCGCACCGGCTCGGTGCTGGGCGTGGGCGCCTACTACCCGAAGGACCGGGTGAAGATTACCGGCGAGAGCAAGGAATTCGTCCGCGGCACCGCGTCCGGCGGCGAATTCCGCCAGAACTTCTGCACCACTTGCGGCACCACTTTATTTTGGAGCACGGCCAATAAACCGGACTCGATCGGCATCGCGGTCGGGGCTTTCGCCGACCCCTCGTTCGCGCCGCCCGTGCGCTCGGTGTGGGAGCAGACCCATCACGCCTGGCTCGGCCTGCCGGAGGAAATCCCTCACTTCTCACGTGGCAGAACGGCGACATGAGCTTCGAGGCGCACCGCATCACCGCCGCGTCCAAGCCGGAGTTCTACCGGCAACTGTGCGATCAGTTGCGTGGGTTGCTGGCGGGCGAACACGACCGTATCGCCAACGCCGCCAACTGCGCCGCGCTGCTGTTCCAGCACATGCCGGACATCAATTGGGCCGGATTCTATTTCCTGCGTGAGAATGACGAACTGGTGCTTGGCCCGTTCCAGGGCAAGCCCGCCTGCGTGCGCATCGCCAAAGGCAAAGGTGTCTGCGGCGCGGCGGTGGAGCGGCGCGCGACGGTGCTGGTGGAGGACGTGCACGCGTTCCCCGGCCATATCGCCTGCGACGCGGCCTCGCGTTCGGAACTGGTGGTGCCGTTGATCGAGCAGGGGCGCGTGACGGGGGTGCTGGACATCGATAGCCCCATACCCGGGCGCTTCGATGCGGATGACCAAGCGGGTCTCGAACAAATCGCCGCGATTTTCGGCGCGCCGTAACTACCCGATCGCGTGGAACTGGGTGGTGGACATCGCCTGGATCTGGGTGGTCGTGAAGGCCGCGATCTGCGATGTGCCCAGGCCGCGCAGCGCGGTCGGGGTGAGGCCCTGGATCTGGGTCGTGGACAAAGCCGCGATCGCGGAAGCCGACAGACTCTTGATCTGCGTTGAACCCAATGCCGCCAGCTGCGTAGCGGTGAATTGCGCGATTTGGCCGGTGGCCAGGGCGCCGATCTGGGACGCGCCCAGGCCGGCGACCTGCCGGGTCGAGAGCGCGGCGATCTGGGCGGAGCCGAGCGCGGCCACGCCGGTCGAGGTCAAGGCCCGCACCTGAGTCGTCGTGAGGTTGGCGATCTGCGCCGTGCTGAGCGCGCGGATGTCGGCGCCGTCGAGCGCCGCGATCTGGCTGGTCTTCAGGGTGCGCAGCTGCGTGGCCGAGAGCGCCGCCAGCTGCGTGGACGCGAGCGCCTTCAGCGCCGTGGAGGAAAGCGCCTGGACCTGCGTTGAACTCAACGCCGTGATCTGCGATGGCGTGATGGCCGCGATGCCGGTGGTGCCGAGGCCGGCGATCTGGCTGCTCTTGAGCGCGGCGACTTGCGTGGTGGTAAGTCCGGCGATCTGCGTGGGCGCGATGGCGTTGAGCTGGCTGGTCTTGAAGGCGCCGATCTGCGTGGTGGTGAGACCGCCGATCTGCGTGGGGGTAAGGGCGGCCACGGCGGTGGTGTCCAGCACGCGCGTCTGGGTGGTGGCGAGGCTCGACAGCTGCGTCGGCGTCAGCGCCTTCAACGACGTGGTCGAGAAATTCGACAGCTGCGTTCCCGTCAGCGCGGTGATCTGCGTGGTGGTGAGCGCGCCGGCCTGGGTCGGCATCAAGGCCTTGACGCTATCGGTGTTCAGGCCGCGGATCTGGTCTGGCGTGATGGCCGCGATCAGGTTGCTGGCCAGGTTGATGATCTGGGTCGATGTCAGGCCCGCGATTTGCGTGCGGTCGAGGGCAGCGATCTGGCTGGGAACCAGGCCGCCGATCTGCGATGGCGTCAGTTGCGCGATCTGGGTCGAGGCGAAGCCCTTGAGCTGGGTGGGCGAGAGGTTGGCGACCTGGGTGGAGGTCAGGCCAAGGATCTGCGTGCGGTCCAGGCCCGCGATCTGGCTGGGGACCAGCGTGCCGATCAGCGTGGGCAGGAGTGTCCCGATTTGCGTCGGCACAAGCGTGCTGATCTGCGTCGGCACGAGCGTACCGATCTGTGTCGGCACAAGGGCCCCGATCTGCGATGGCGTGAGCGTGCCGATCAGGCCGGTGCTGGAGCCGCCGGTCTGAGTCGACGTATTGCCGAGGAGGCCGCCGGGTAGTGGATCGATCTGTGGTGGCAGCGCCATGGTTCCCCGCGCCCAAGCTAATCCGCTGTTTTATCGCGGGCAAAATGCATCCGGCAATGATTTTGGCGGCTCCCGGCCGCGGCCCAACCGGGAGTGTCGGAGCGGCCTATATCGGCACAAGCGGCGGGAGGCCTAATGCGCCCGGGCCTCGTGCATGCCTGTGTAGGCGGCCTCGATATTGCGGGTGAAGGCGTCGGTGTCGAACAGCGGCGCGGTCGCGCGGGTCGCGATCAGGTGGTCCTTCAGCGCCTGAAGGCGCGTGGGATCCTGGGCCAGGGCGATCGCCAGGGTTTCATACTCCTCGAGCGTCGGCGCGGCCAGTTCGGGCAGGCCCACGGCGGTGAGCAGGCTGGCGGCGACGCGCGCCGGGAAACTCTCGCCCGGACAGGTCACCAGCGGCACGCCGACCCACAATGAGTCGCTCGCGGTGGTGTGGGCGTTGTAGGGCAGGGTGTCCAGGAACAGGTCGGCGAGCTTGTGGCGGGCGAGGTGTTCGTCGGGCGGGATGCGCGGCGCGAAGACGATGCGCGCGGGGTCGAGGCCGAAGGCGGGCGCGTTGCGCTTGAGGTTGGCGGCGGCCTGGGGGTTGTCCTCGATCAACCACAGCACGCTGCCCGGCACGGCGTTCATGATCCGCGCCCACCGCGCGAAAATGCCCGGCAGGATCTTGAAGTTATTGTTGAAGCAGCAGAACACGATGCCGGTCTCGGGCAACCCGGCCTCGGCGCGGGTGTAGGCGCGCTTCGACACCGCGCGTTTGCGGTCGTTGCACTGATAGCTGCCGGGCAGGTTCACGACTTTCTCGGTGTAGAACCGCTTGTGGCTCTCGGGGATCACCACGCCGTCGGCGATGATGTAATCCATGTAGGGGGTGCCCATGGTGCCGGGGAAGCCCAGGTAGTTCACCTGCACGGGCGCGGCGCGGTGGGCGAAGATGCCGATGCGGTTCTGCAGGGTGAAGCCCTTGAGGTCGATGGCGATGTCGATCTCGAGGGTGCGGGCGAGGGCGGCGATGTCGCGGTCGCTGCGCGCGCGCACGTCGAGGTAGCGGGTGCAGCCGGCGGCGATGCGCTGCTGCATGTCGTCGCCGGTGTCGTCGCCGAAGGAGAAGGCGATCACCTCGAACTTGGCGCGGTCATGGCGCTCGAACAGCTCGGCGATCAGATGCGCGGTGGCGTGGCGATGATAATCGGCGGAGAAATAGCCGAGTTTGATGCGCTGGTGGCCGGTGTAGGTCTTGAGTGGCCCCAGCGCCGGCACTTCCGGGCATTTGGTCCGCATCCACCGTTCCATGACCTGGCGCTTGAGCGCGGCGTCGTCGGTCAAGGCCAGCAGCGGCCACGGCGGCGTGGCCTGCACGCCGCGCTTGACCGCGTCGAGCAGCGCCGCGATCTCGGGTTCCAGGTTCACCCAGTCGCAGACGTGGACTTTATTGAGCAGCCTGATGCCCGCGACGTCGGGGAAGTCGGGGGCGAGTTGCAGGCAGCGGTCGAAACAGGCGTTGGCGGCCGCCGGCTGCTGCAGCTCGGTCAGCACCATGCCGCGGTTGCTGTGGGCATTGGGGTTGTGGGGATCGAGCGCCACGGCCTTCTCCAGGCTCGCCAGCGCCGCGTCGTGGCGGCCCATGTCCCTGAGCACCATGCCGCGGTTGATATGCGCCGAAGCAAAAAATGGATCGAAACGGATCGCGGTCTCGAAGGACTGCAGCGCGGCGGCCTGGTTGCCCGCGCCGTAGAGGCATAGCCCAAGGCCGTTGTGGGCCGGGGCAATATTGGATGCCTGTTGCAATATCCGCTCGAACAGGCGGCCGGCCTGTTGGAGGTCGCCGTTCCGGTAAAACGCCGTGGCCTCGATGTAGAGCCGCTCGAGTTCCTCCGGGGACATGGCTAGGCGTTCCCGCCATATCGGATGGCCAGCACTTCGATCTCCTCCTCGCCCGCGGGCGTGCGGACTTTGACGGTATCGCCCACGCGCGCCTTCAGCAACGCCCGCGCCACCGGCGACACCCAACTCACCAGCCCGGCGTCGGTGTCGGCTTCATCCACACCGACGATGGTGATCGTGCGTTCGGCGTCGTGGTGGTCGATATAGGTGACGGTGGCGCCGAAAAACACCTGGGCGTGGTTCTTCTGCAACGCCGGATCGACCACATGGGCGCTCTCGTGGCGCTTGGTCAGGTAGCGGATGCGGCGGTCGATCTCGCGCAGGCGTTTCTTGCCGTAGATGTAGTCGCCGTTCTCCGAGCGGTCGCCGTTGCCGGCGGCCCAGGACACGATCTCCACCACCTTGGGCCGTTCCACCCGGCGCAGTTGATGCAGCTCGGTCTCCAGATCCTTGAAGCCTTGCGGGCGGATGTAGTTCTTCGACCCCGCCGGCAACTGATCCGGCGCGTCGCCCCCTTCATCGGTGGCTTCTTCCTCGGTCTCGGTTTCCTTGGTGAAGGCCTTGCTCATGCCAGCCACACCTTCATCCCGGGTGCGAGGCCGCCCAGGCGTTCCGGCACGCAATGGACGCCGATCTCGTTGTTGAAGTTTTCCACCACCGTGCGCATGAGCGTGGCGTCCCGGGCGGCGGTCTCGGGGTCGACGGTGATGAAGGCGCAGCGCTCGATCGGCCGGTTGACCTGCAGGCGCACGCCGTTGTCCGGGTCGCCGAAGATCAAGGTTTTGTCGAGCCAATCGCGTTCGCGGCCCGCGTCGATCACGATATTGGGCCGGAACCGGTCGATGCCGACGGCGGTGCCGTGGGCCGCGCTCAGGTCGTCGATGGTGCCTTGGCCGATCACCGAGACCGGCAGGCTGTCGTGACAGCCGCGCCCGAGGCGGATCATGCCGACCGCCATGCCGGCGGCGTCCGCGAAGCGCGCGGTCAGGCCGGGCGAGGCGACGTCGAACACCGCGCCATCGGGCGCGGCGACCGCCACCGGCGCGGTCTTGGTATCGGCGGCGCCGTAGCGCGCGGTGTACAGCACCATCTCGGCGTGGATGCGCGCGGTGAACCACGGGAAGCGCGAGGGCGCGGTGGGCTTATGGAAGGCGTATTGCCGGTCGCCGTCGAGGCCCGTGCCGCCGAGCGCGATGCCGTCCAGGGCCTCGCCGCGCATGGACTTGACCGGATAGCGGTAGAGGCGGGCGACGCGCCCGATTTCGGTGGGCTGGTTCACGCGAGGCTCAATCGCACTCGGCGACGGGGGCGAGGCTGACGCCTTGCTCGGTCAGCGCCTTGCCGAGGCGCGCGCTGGTTTCGGCCAGGTTGCCGCCCGCGGCGGCGGTGTTGATCGCCACCTGCGCCTTGCACAGCGTGGTCTCTTCGATTTGCGCCACGCCCAGCGTTTTGAGGTAACCGCCTTGGCCGCTCACGGGCACGCCGTTCACCAGGGTCAGGGTGACATCGCCGGGCGATGCCTTCAGCAGCGCGTCATAGGGTGCGGCGGCATCGCCATGCAGCAGGAACAGGTCGGCGTAGAGCCCCGGCTTCAAGGCGCCGACCTTGTCGTCGATACGCGCGGTCCTGGCGGGCACGGCGCTCGCCATCTCGAACAATTGCTTGGCGGTGAACAGACCCTTGAACTGGCCGTCGTTCACCTGTTTGGCGAATTTCAGTTCCGCCAGCATGTTGGTGCTGCCGGTGGGCGACCAGTCGGGGGCCAGCGCGATGGCGACTTTTTCCGCTGCCGCGTCCGCGACATTGGCGGTTTCCTTGTAGAGTTCCATGTTGCTGCGCGGCGACCACACCAATGTCGCGCCCGCCGCATGCATCTTGGCGAAGTCCGCACGAGTCAGCGCCACGCCGTGGATCACGGCGGTGCGCGAGGTCAGCCAGCCCTGTTTCTCCAGTTCCGCGAACTCGGCCCGGGTCTTGGGATCGGAGCGCTGGCCTTCGGCGATATGGATCACCAGAAGATCGGCGTCGCCCTTCTTCAGGCTCTCGGCCAGGCTGGCGGGTGCGTATTTCACGTCGTCGGGCTGCACGCCGAGCACATTGACCACGCGCTCGGGCCCGACCTTCGCGCCGTAGAAGCCCGTGAACCAGTCGAGGTTGCGCGCGAGACCGGCGATGCAGGAGATGTCGGTGTCGCGCGGCTGCGAGATGCCGACCATGGTGGTGGTGCCGCCCAGCAGCTCCTTGAGCTCGACAAAACGGTCGATATCGCAGAAGTGGCCGGGCGCCATGGGCCGGTGCGGATTGGCGATGGCCTTCAGGTAGGCTTCGTCGCCGCGCCATTCATAGCGGTTGTGATAGGCGTGCGACGGCGTCCAGCGCGGATAGATGTTGTAGAGCGGATGGTTGTGCAGATCGACGAAGCCCGGAAAGATGATGTCGGTGGTTTCCAGGGTGCGCGCGGCGGCGAGCGCGGGCTTGGCGGCGGTAATGGAAATGATCTTACCGTGGTCGATCGCCACCCAGCCGCCCGGGATCACGGCGTCGGGCGTCACCACGGTGCCTTTGATCACCATGGCCGTGGGCGCGGCGGCCAGGACCGGCGCCGCCCACGCACATAACAGAAGAATCGCCCATCCCGCCCGCGTCATTGCCCGGTTCCTTGATCGGTGTCGGACGAGAGTTCCACGCGCGCGCGGGCAGTTCAAGCGCGCTCACATTAAGCCATTGGAAAAGCGGCTGGTTTACTTCGATCCAGGCGCGCTGCCGGCCGCGGCGGAACCGCCGGGCGGGGCCGGAGGTTAGACCCCCTGTCGCGCCATCTCTGTCCTGAGCCGCGCCATGCGCAACCACCCTCCGCGCCGCGACGGCGCGGCCGTGATGCCGCGCGATCCGCATGATCGAGGCGTGAGTGTCCGGTCTCCGTTTGAGCCCGCGCGATGAGGTGGCGCCTGGCCGTGCGTGAGCACTGAATGGCCCTTCCGCCGCGACGTACTACCGGTTGCGGCATGGCAGCCATGATCATTTGCCCGCGCCGGCCGGCGGACCGACATAAATGTTGCGCGCATGGGGCGCGCGGGACATAAGGAGCCATGGCCCAGGCCCCCAACATTCTTGTCATCGAAGCGCGGTTCTACGACGAAATCGCCGACGACCTGCTCGCGGGCACGAAACGCGTGCTCGAGGCGGCGAACGCCAAGGTCGAGGTGCTGACCGTGCCCGGTATCCTCGAACTGCCGGCGGCCGCGTCCTTCGCCTTCCACCCATCGCGCCGTCTGTCGCAAACAGGGGGCGGGCAGCGCTATGACGGCGTGGTCGTGCTCGGCTGCGCGGTCAAGGGCGAGACCGACCACTATGAACATGTCTGCCGCGAGTCCATGAGCGGCGTGCAACGCGTGGCGCTGGATTTCTCGGTGCCCTGCGGTAACGGCATCCTGACCGTGCCGACCTGGGAGCTGGCGCAGCACCGCGCCGACCCGGAGCGGGGGGACGCCGGCGGCCGTGCCGCCAAGGCCTGCTTGCGCATGATCGCGCTCAAGCGGGATTTCGGACTTTAATTTTTTCCAAAAGAGTTTTGTTTCGCCATGACGGACGCGCCGTCCTCCACTGAAGTCCGTGACCCGCAGGGCCGTACCGCCGCGCGGCTTGCCGCCGCCCAGGCGCTGTACCAGATCGAGGCGTCGCAGAATGCGCCCGACGCGGTGATCAAGGATTTCCTCATGGGCAAGGTCGGCTCGCTGGCCGTGGTCGAGGACGCCGACACCGCCCAGGAATCCATCGTGGCCCTGGCCGAGTTGGACAGCGAGCTGTTCATCGGCCTGATCCGTTGCGTGCAGGACCGCGAAGCCGAAATCGACGGCATGATCCGCGAAAGCGTCTCCAAGGACTGGCCTTGGGAGCGCCTGGAAATGATCCTGCGCGCGATCCTGCGCGCGGGCGTCGCGGAACTCCTGACCCGCACCGATATCCCGCCGGGCGTCACGGTGAACGAGTTCATCGACGTGGCGCATGCCTTCTATCCCGGGCCGGAGCCGCGCATGGTCAATGCCGTGCTGGACCGCATCGGCAAGGCGCTCGGCCGCTTCGGAAGCTGAGATGAGCGCTCCGCGATCAGGTGAGTTCGACCTTATCGCGCGCTTCTTCGCGCCGCTGGCCGGCCCCGGCGCTCTCGGCCTCAAGGACGACGCGGCCCTGGTCAAGCCTTCGCCCGGCTGCGAGCTGGTGCTCACCGCCGACACCGTGATCGCGGGCGTGCACTTTCGCGAAGGCGATCCCGCCGACCTGATCGCCAGGAAAGCGCTCCGGGTCAATCTCTCCGATCTCGCCGCCAAGGGCGCCAGGCCCATCGGTTTCCTGCATGCCCTGACCTTGAACCCGGGTATCGACGATACCTGGCTGGAACTCTATGCGCGCGGCCTGGGCCAGGACGCGCACGCGTATGGCATGCCGCTCCTGGGCGGCGACACCACCATGAGCCACGGGCCGTTGACGATCACGATCACCGCGCTTGGCGAGGTGCCGGCGGGCGAGGCGCTGTTGCGGTCCGGCGCGCGGGCGGGGGACGTGGTCTATGTGACCGGCACCATCGGCGACAGCGCGCTCGGGCTGGCCTGTCTCAAGGGCGATCTCTTATTGCCACGCGAGGACCGCGCGGCGCTGGTGGAGCGCTATCATCTTCCGCGTCCGCGCGTGGATGCGGCGCTGCGCGGCATCGCCAACGCGGCGCTCGATGTCTCCGACGGATTGGTGGCGGATCTCGGGCATATGGCGGCGGCGTCTCAGGTGGCGATCGTCCTCGATCGCGACGCGGTGCCGCTGTCTCAGGCCGCGCGCAAGGCCGTGACCAAGGATCCGCGCTTGTGGGAAAGGGTGCTGGCCGGCGGCGACGACTATGAAATCGCTTTCGCCGCGCCGGAAAGCGCCGCTGCGCGCATCGTATCCGGTGTCCCGCCGATCACCGCCATCGGCCGCGTCGGTGCCGGCAGCGGCGTGACGGTGACAGTGAACGGCACGCCGCTCGCGCTGTCATCGACCGGATACCGGCACCGGTAGCGAATAGCCCCGGCCTCCAGGCCCGCGCGTGTAACTCCGGCGGCCGCGCAGCGCCCCCTCCGTATCAAATGCTTCTTCATGGCGACGGACGCCACAGAAGCACCCGTCATCGTGAACAACGTGAGGGTGGCCGAAGGCGTTCCGGCGGGAGTAGACTGCGGACAGCTCACAGCCTTTCCGTGTCCTCTCGCCTCCGGTCATGAAGCGCATCATCGTCATTCTGCTGATTCTGATCCTGGTGGCCGGCGGGGGCGCCGGGGCGCTGATCATGCTGGGGATCGTCAAGAACCCGTTCGCCCCGCCCCAGGTGGAAATGAGCGCCGCCGAAAAGGCCGCCGACGCGGCCGACAAGAAGAAATTCCAGCCGCCGCCGACCAACTACACCCTGATCAAGTTCACCCATGACCTGATCATCCCGGTGCTGATCGACGGCGAGGTGAAGAAGCGCGTCTACTTGACCGGGCGCATCGTGGCGAGTTCGGCGGGGTCGAAGGCGGCTATCGAAGGCGGCATGAACCGCTTCCTGAACGATGTGATCGGCGACCTGGTGCCGTTCTTCCAGACCTATTTCCAGACCCACGAGAACGTGGACCTCAAGCTGCTCAAGGAAAAGCTCGTGGAGCACGCCAAGAAAGTTTACGGCGCGGACGCCCAGGACGTCCTGCTGACCAATGTCTTCGAACAGGCGGGCAACGGCGCCCCCCGGTAAGCCTTCCGGGCGTTTCCGCGCGGGCCCTAGACCCCTTTATTCCAGGGGCTTTCCTGTATTCAACGTTGCGTCTTAGGGGCTGTTCTGGCACTCTCCCGCGCGATTTCCGAGGGATGGCGGGAACAGCCTTTAATCATCTGAATTAATTACTGTTTTCGCTGTTTCAGGCGATCGCGGCGCAACTCACGACCGACGGGGTAAGCATGAGCTCTCTAGAATTACTGGTGATCGCCTGCGGTGTGCTGGCGGTCCTTTACGGCATCTACGGCGTCCGCCAGATCCTGGCGAAGTCCGCCGGGACCGAACGGATGCAGGAAATCGCGGGCGCGGTCCAGGAAGGGGCGGCCGCTTACCTCAATCGCCAGTACACCACCATCGCCATCGCGGGCGTGGTCGTGGCCATCATCCTGGCCGCCACCTTGGGCATCATCTCGGCGGTCGGCTTCGTGATCGGCGCGGTGCTCTCGGGCGCCGCCGGCTACGTCGGCATGAACGTCTCGGTGCGCGCCAACGTGCGCACCGCCGCCGCCGCCAAGGACTCAGGCCTCAAGGCCGCCCACGCGGTCGCATTCCAGTCGGGCGCGGTCACCGGCCTCCTGGTGGTCGGGTTCGGCCTGCTCGGCATCGCCGGCTACTACATCGCCTTGCGCAACGCCGGCGTCGAACAGCGCGCGCTGATCGACGGCCTGATCGCGCTCTCGTTCGGCGCTTCGCTGATCTCCATCTTCGCCCGTCTCGGCGGCGGCATCTTCACCAAGGGCGCCGACGTCGGCGCCGACCTGGTGGGCAAGGTCGAAGCCGGCATCCCCGAGGATGACCCCCGTAACCCGGCCGTGATCGCCGACAACGTGGGCGACAACGTCGGCGACTGCGCCGGCATGGCAGCCGACTTGTTCGAGACCTACGCGGTCACCATCGTCGCCACCATGTACCTGGGCGTGATCTACTTCGCCGGCGACGAAAGCAGCCGCGCGATGCTGTATCCCCTGGTGATCGGCGGCGTGTGCATCATCGCCTCGGTGATCGGCACCTTCTTCTCCGGCATCGGCGCCAGCGGCAAGATCATGTCCGCGCTCTACCGCGGTTTCGTGGTCACCGCCGTGCTGTCCGGGGCGATCATCATCGGCATCACGATGAAGTTCTTCGACACCGGCCTGATCATGAACGACGGCCGCGTCATCTCGGCCGCCAACCTGATCACCTGCGCCATCACGGGATTGGTCCTCACCGGCCTAATCGTGTGGATAACCGAGTACTACACCGGCACGGGCTTCCGTCCGGTGCGCAGCGTGGCCCAGGCCTCGACCACCGGCCACGGCACCAACATCATCCAGGGCCTCGCCATCTCGATGGAAGCCTGCGCCCTGCCGGTGCTGGTGATCTCGGCCGCGATCATCGTCGCCTACACCGCCGCCGGCGTGTTCGGGCTGGCGGTGGCGGCGACCACCATGCTGGCCCTGGCCGGCATCGTCGTGGCGCTCGACGCCTACGGCCCGGTGACCGACAACGCCGGCGGCATCGCCGAAATGTCGCACCTGCCGAAGGAAGTCCGCGTCATCACCGATGCGCTGGACGCGGTCGGCAACACCACCAAGGCCGTGACCAAGGGCTATGCCATCGGCTCGGCCGGTCTGGCGGCGCTGGTGCTGTTCGCGGCTTATACCGAAGACCTCAAGCACTTCTTCGGCAACCTGACCATCGAGTTCAAGCTCGACAACCCGTACGTGGTGGTCGGCCTGTTCGTCGGCGGCCTGCTGCCCTACCTGTTCGGGGCGCTGGGCATGCAGGCGGTGGGCCGCGCCGCGGGCGCGGTGGTGAACGAAGTGCGCCGCCAGTTCAAGGAAATCGCCGGCATCATGGAAGGCACCGCCAAGCCCGACTACGGCCGCGCTGTCGACATGCTGACCAAGGCGGCGATCCGCGAAATGATCGCGCCCTCGCTGCTGCCGCTGCTGTCGCCGATCGTGTTCTACGTGGTGATCTACCTGGTCGCTGGCCAGGCGGAAGCCTTCACCGCGCTCGGCGCCATGCTGCTCGGCACCATCGTCACCGGCCTGTTCGTCGCCATCTCGATGACCTCGGGCGGCGGCGCGTGGGACAACGCCAAGAAGTACATCGAAGACGGCCACCACGGCGGCAAGGGCTCCGACGCCCACAAGGCCGCGGTGACCGGCGACACGGTCGGTGACCCCTACAAGGACACCGCGGGTCCGGCCGTGAACCCGATGATCAAGATCACCAACATCGTGGCGCTCCTGCTGCTCGCGGTGCTGGCGGCCAACGCGAAGTAAGATCGCGGAAAGGCCGAAAAGACAAAACGCCCCGAGGCAACTCGGGGCGTTTTTGTTTGTGAGCACAAAGTCTCGACGTATTCAGGCGTCATCCTCGGGTCAGGCCAGAGGGCGACGGACAGCGCTAGGCTTCAACGGTCTCGTAGTGCCTGACAGTGCGGTCGAACTCATCCAGTGCGGCGACCGCTTCGGGTTCCACCACGGCCTGCTCGTAGTCCTCGCCGGCGAAGGCCTTGATGGCGTCCAGCGACGCCCAGCGGGTCAGCACGAAGTACTCGACCTGGCCGTCCTTCTCTTCTTTAAGCAGATCGGCGCCCAGGAAGCCGGGGATCGCCTCCAACTCGGGCATGACATTGCCGTGGAAGTGGCGCGGATAGGCGTCCGCCCAGGCGGACGTGGTGCGCCCGCGCCAGGTTCTGACGATCATGGGAAAACTCCCGCTTTAACGACCCTTGGGGGGACCGCCGGTGGTGATCCGGCCCAGATTGCCGACCAGCTGCTCGAGGAAGCTGTACTCGCGGCCCTTGGTCGGGGTCTCGCGCTTCGCGATCGACACGTTCTTGCCGTCCTCGAGGTCCAATTTACGCACGTCCTTGAGGATGCCGCGCTCGTCGAAGGCGACGGCGTAGATGGTGCGGTCGAATTCGTGGTTGGGGTAGAAGGCGTACTGGGTGGTATGGGCGCTGATATAGTACCAGGTGTCGCCATCAAACACCGCGGTGGTGGACGGCGTGCCGAGGATGGCTTCCACGTCCTGGCGGGTCTGTTCGCCCGGCGCCAGCTGGGCGAGCATCTCCGGCTTCAGGAAATTGCCGCGCTGCTCCACGTCCTTGATGCACCCGGCCAGCGGCAGGGCGAGGGCGATTAGAAAGGCGATTCTCTTGGTGTTCATGGTGAGACGTATTATATCAGCCGGGACGGGAAGCCCAGCCCCCAATATGTAATGAAACCGGGGGCTTGCGTCACAATTGCCCCTCTGGTGCGACCCCACCTACAACCCTTTCTCAGTGCTGGCCGGAAGATTCCACCATGTTCGCGGGTTTATTCAAGAAAACCGATCCGGCGGTGCATGAGCTTTACAGCCGCATCATCGAGAAAGCCCGCGATCCGGCGTTCTATGGGGCCCTGGGCGTGCCCGACACGATCGACGGGCGCTTCGACATGATCGTGCTCCACGCCATGCTGGTGCTGCGCCGCCTGCGCGGCCAGGGCGCCGCCGCCGAGAGCCGCGGCCAGGAGTTGTTCGACCTGATGTTCAAGGACATGGACCAGTCCTTGCGCGAGATCGGCGTCGGCGACATGAGCGTCGGCAAGCACATCAAGCGCATGGCCCAGGCGTTCTACGGCCGCGCCGAACAGGCCGAAGCGGGCCTGGATGCGAAGCTCAACGATCCCGCCAGCACCGCCCTCGCGCAAGCCTTGAGCGCCAATGTCTACCGCAAGGCGCCGCCGGCCGACGCCGCGCTCGCGGCGATGCAGGACTATCTGATCCGCGCCGACCGGCATGTGAGCGCGCAATCGCCGGCGGAGATCACGGCCGGGCGCCTGGATTTCGCGGTGCCGGTAAAGTGAGCGGCGATTTCACACTCACGGTCGAGATCGACCGCATCCCCGCGTCCGGCGGGCACTACGACATAACCGCCTCGCCCGAACAGCGCGCGGCGGCGGCGCGGCGCCTGGACGTGCCGGAGGTAAAAGTACTTACCGCGCAGTTCGTGGTGAACCTGGGCGCGGGCGGGATCGCCCGGGTCACCGGCAAGGTGCACGCCGAAATCGTGCAGGCCTGTGTGGTGAGCCTCGCCCCCGTGCCGGCGGTGATCGACGAGGAGATTGCGGCGTCCTTCGTGCGGCCCGCGCCGGCCGGCCGCAGAAAGCACAAGGATGCAGAGGAGGAAGAGGTGGTGGCCCTCGAGTCCGAGGATCCGCCCGAGGTGGCCGAGGACGGTCGAATCGATCTCGGTGAACTCGCCGTGACCCAGGTCGCCCTGGTCCTCGACCCGTACCCCCGGGCCCCCGGCGTGGCCTTCAACCCGGCGGCGGCGGGCCTGAAAGCATCCGATCTCGCGGAAACTGCGCCGGCCGGACCCTTCGCGGCACTGGCCAAGCTCAAGAAAACACAGCCGAAATAGCCTTGGGGATGGGGTGGGGCGGGAACCGCCTTGCCCTTGCACCGCCACAGGTTTTTCGCTATCTAGTCGCGCTTTCCGGCCCGGCCATGTAGGCCCGAGGGCTGATCCCGCTATCCAGCGGCCTTATACGAAAGAACACGACGATGGCGGTTCCTAAAAAGAAAGTCTCCAAGTCGCGCCGCGACATGCGTCGCTCGCACCACGCCCTCAAGTCCCCGGCGCACCAGGAGTGCCCGAACTGCGGCGAAACCAAGCGGCCCCACCATGTGTGCGGCTCCTGCGGCTACTACGACGGCCGCGAAGTGGTGTCTCAGACCGAGGCTGTGGCCTAACGGCCCCTCGCATATACTTTGACATGTACGGGATGCGCCCCGGGCAGATGACCGGGCGCGCGTCTCGCGTTGCGCGATTGGCTTTGGCACAGGTTCGGGGAGCACCTTGAGCGCGGCCTTTACCCTGTCTTTGGACGCGATGGGCGGCGACGCCGCGCCGGCGATCGTGGTGAAGGGCGCCGCGCTCGCCCACGTCCGCTATCCCAATGTCCGCTTCCAGCTCCACGGCGACGAGGCGCGGATCGCGCCGCTGCTCGCGGCCGAGCCCGGCCTCAGGGACTGCTGCACCATCGTGCACACCACCGAGGTGGTGACCAACGATGACAAACCCAGCCAGGTGATCCGCTCCGGCCGCCAGACCAGCCTGTGGAAGGCGATCGAGGCGGTGAAGAACGGCGCGGCGGCGGGCGTGGTCTCCGCCGGCAACACCGGCGCGCTCATGGCCATGGCGGTTCTGATCATGCGCACGCTTCCGGGCGTGCACCGTCCGGCGATCTGCTGCCTGCTGCCGACCAAGATCGGGGAAAGCGCCATGCTCGATCTCGGCGCCAATGCCCAATGCGATGCGCGCAACCTGGTCGAGTTCGCGGTGATGGGCGAGTGCTTCTCGCGCGCCATGCTCGGACTCGCGCGCCCCAGCGTCGGCCTGCTCAACATCGGTTCCGAGGACTTGAAGGGGACCGAAGTGCTGCGCGAGGCCGCCCAGATCCTGCGCGGCGCGCACCTCGATATCGAGTTCAAGGGCTTCATCGAGGGCGACGCCATCCTGCAGGGCGCCGTCGATGTGGTGGTGACCGACGGGTTCACGGGCAACGTCGCCCTCAAGACCATGGAAGGCACCGCCAAGCTCTATTCCAACTTCCTCAAGACCGCGATCAAAAGCTCGATTCTCGCGCAGATCGGCATGCTGTTCGCCAAGCCGGTTTTGTCCCAGGTCATGGCGCGCACCGATCCCCGCCGCTATAACGGCGCACTTCTGGTGGGACTGAACGGCATTGTCGTGAAAAGCCACGGCGGCACCGACGCCTGGGGCTTCTCCAATGCCATCGGCGTGGCGGTGGACATGGTCGAACGCGATCTCAATACCCGCATCGGCGAGGATCTCGCGCGCATCAAGGCCGAGCAGGCGGAACAAGCCGCGGCGCAACAGGCGGGACAATAAACGCATGCGCCGTTCGGTCATCGCGGGCACCGGGTCCTATCTTCCCGCCAAAATCCTCACCAACCATGACCTCGCGAAGATGGTCGATACGTCCGACGAGTGGATCGTCGAGCGCAGCGGTATCCGCCAGCGCCACATCGCCGCCGACGGCGAGAAGACCTCCGACCTCGCCATCGCCGCCGCCCACAAGGCGCTCGCCGCCGCCGGCATCAAGGGCGCCGACATCGACCTGATCGTCGTCGCCACCGCGACGCCCGACCAGACCTTTCCCGCCACCGCGGCGCGCGTGCAGGCGGCGCTGGCGCGCCCCGGCATCCCGTCGTTCGACGTCCAGGCCGTGTGCTCCGGCTTCGTTTATGGCCTTGCCACCGCCGACAACTTCATCAAGGCGGGGCAGGCGAACACCGTTCTGCTGATCGGCGCGGAAGTGTTCTCGCGCATCCTCGACTGGAAGGATCGCGCCACCTGCGTGCTGTTCGGCGACGGCGCCGGCGCCGTGGTGCTGAAGGCGGCCGACGGGAAGGGCACCCCGGCCGACCAGGGCGTGCTGTCGACGCACCTGCATTCCGATGGCCGCCATCACGACATGCTCTATGTCGATGGCGGGCCGTCCACCACCCAACTCGCGGGGCATATCCGCATGAAGGGCAAGGAAGTGTTCCGCCACGCCGTGGTGAACCTTGCGGCCACGGTCGAAGAAGCGCTCGCCGCCAACGCCCTGCCGGTCTCCGCGATCGACTGGCTGGTGCCGCACCAGGCCAACCGGCGCATTCTCGATTCCACGGCGGACAAATTGGGCCTCGACCCGTCCAAGGTCGTCATCACCGTCGATAAACACGCCAATACCTCCGCCGCCTCGATTCCCTTGGCGCTGGATACCGCCGTCGGTGACGGCCGGATCAAGCGGGGCGACTTGCTCCTGCTGGAGGCCATGGGCGGTGGATTCACCTGGGGTTCGGCCCTGGTCAGGTTCTAAAAGCGCCCATTACGGGTGTTTTATAATGAACAAATCTATCATTAGTTGATTTTTGCCGCGCCACGGGCAGCGGGCGTGGTCTTTTGTGACCTAAAGCCTTGCTACACATAGATAACCTGTATTGACGGAGGGGGGCTTAAAATATAACCTCTTGTTTTCACGCTGTTTCCAAAGGGAGCGCGAAAAGTGGCCGAGACCATTACCCGCGCGCAGCTCAGCGAAGCCATTTACCAAGAAGTGGGTCTGTCCCGTAACGAGTCAGCGGACCTGCTGGAAATGGTGCTCGCCGAAATCACCCAGGCGTTGCTGCGCAATGAGACCGTGAAGATTTCATCCTTCGGCAGCTTCTCGGTGCGCCAGAAGGGCCAACGCATTGGGCGCAATCCCAAAACCGGCGACGAAGTGCCGATCCTTCCGCGCAAGGTTCTGGTGTTCCGTCCGTCCCAGCTGTTGAAAGCCCGCATCCGCCAGGGCCATACCGGCGCCGCCGCCGCGCCCCGGCCGCCGGGCACGCCTCCTAACCCGTGAGTCCCGGCGAATTTCCCGGCCAGGACGGCCCAGAGCTGGACCTCGATCTGCCTGAGGCGCCCAGGGGAGATACGCGCGCCGATTCCACGCGTGGCGACTACCGCGCGGCGAAATCAGACGCGGCCTTCCGCACCATCAGCGAGGTGGCCGCTGACCTCAATGTTCCTCAACACGTCCTGCGTTTCTGGGAAACCAAGTTCAGCCAGGTCCGCCCGCTCAAGCGTGGTGGCGGCCGGCGCTACTACCGGCCCGAGGATGTGGCGCTGCTGAAGCGTATCCGCAGCCTGCTCTATACCGACGGCATGACCATTCGCGGCGTGCAGAAGCTCCTGCGCGAAACCGGAGCGAAAGCGCCCGAGGAAGCCCAGCGCGAAACCAAGGCGCCCGAAGCGCCCCGCGCCGAAGCCGCGCGTGAAGTTGCCCCTGCCGGCCCGCATCTTTCGCGTGACGAGGCCAAGCTGCTCCTAACCGAGCTGAGCGGCCTCCGCGACGATCTGAAAAAGGCCCTGGCGGCCTGAATCCCCGGCCTTTTTGAGAAGTTGTTTTGCGGAAAGGCGCTGTTATAGTGCCGCCCGCTCAAGGCCCGGCTATACCCAGGGCCGGGGCACGGTCGGAGCGTGGCGCAGCCTGGTAGCGCACCAGACTGGGGGTCTGGGGGTCGCAGGTTCAAATCCTGTCGCTCCGACCATTTTTCCCCAAATTCCTTCGGTGCGGGTCAGGATTTGAACCTGCTCGCTTTTTTTTGGCCCGCCTTCGGCGGGACGGTTCAAATCCTATCGCTCCGGCTCTATCTTTCGCGCGCCTTCGGCGCGCGTCAAAGTCATTAAGTTATCAAGTTAATTCGCTTTCGTTGGCGCGTGCTGAGACGGTACACCGCGTGCGACTGAGAAGAGGAACGCCATGACCAAACCGACATTGAAGCCCAAGGACGCGCCGGATCTGGGGAAGTTTGCGTGGGAAGACGCGCTCCTGCTCGACGGCCAGCTCGAGGACGACGAGCGCATCATCCGTGACGCGGCGCGCGGCTATGCCCAAGGCAAGCTGCAGCCGCGCGTCATCAAGGCGTTCCGCGAGGAGAAGACCGACCCCGCGATCTTCCGCGAGATGGGCGAGCAGGGCCTGCTCGGCGTGACCTTGCCCGAGGAATACGGCGGCGCCGGTGCGTCTTATGTGTCCTACGGCCTGGTCGCGCGCGAAGTCGAGCGCGTCGATTCCGGCTTCCGCTCCATGATGAGCGTGCAGTCCTCGCTGGTGATCTACCCGATCTACGCCTACGGCACCGAGGAACAGCGCAAGAAGTACCTGCCCAAGTTGTGCTCGGGCGAATTCATCGGCTGCTTCGGCCTGACCGAGCCCAACGCCGGCTCCGATCCCGCCAGCATGACCACCACCGCCACCAAGACCGCGACGGGCTATAAGCTCTCCGGCACCAAGATGTGGATCTCCAACAGCCCGATCGCCGACGTGTTCGTGGTGTGGGCCAAGTCCGACGCCCACAAGGGCAAGATCAAGGGCTTCGTGCTCGAGAAGGGCATGAAGGGCCTGTCGGCGCCCAAGATCGAAGGCAAACTCTCGCTGCGCGCTTCCATTACCGGCGAAATCGTCATGGACGGCGTCGAGGTGGGCGAGGATGCGCTGCTGCCCAATGTCGAAGGGCTGAAGGGCCCGTTCGGCTGCCTCAACCGTGCGCGCTACGGCATCGCCTGGGGCGTGCTGGGCTCGGCCGAGTTCTGCTGGCACGCCGCGCGCCAGTACGGCCTCGACCGCAAGCAGTTCAACCGGCCGCTTGCCAACAACCAGCTCTACCAGAAGAAGCTCGCCGACATGCAGACCGAGATCACCCTGGGCCTGCAAGCCTGCCTGCGCGTCGGACGCCTGATGGACCAGGCCCAGGCCGCGCCCGAGATGGTGTCGCTGATCAAGCGCAACAACTGCGGCAAGGCGTTGGACATCTGCCGCATGGCGCGCGACATGCACGGCGGCAACGGCATCTCGGAGGAGTTCCAGGTCATCCGCCACATGCTGAACCTGGAAACCGTGAACACCTACGAAGGCGCCCACGACGTGCACGCGCTCATCCTCGGCCGTGCGCAGACCGGCTTGCAGGCGTTCTTCTAAACTTAACGGTCATCCTTGGGCGCGCGCTTCGCGCGCGATTCATAGAGTAGCGGGCTTCGCCCGCGGGCCCGGGAATGACAAAGGACAAAAAAGGCCCGCCACAAAAATGGCGGGCCTTTTTGCGTCCCGGAAGACGGCCTCAGTCTTCCAGAATTTTGCTGTGCGCCTTCATGTCGCGGGCGTAGATCGCGGTCGCGAGGAAGATGGCGATGAAGAAGGTCACGTACCAGTAGAACAGCGACTCATGGCCTTCGTTCTTGAACAGCAGCGCCACGAACGGGCCGGTGCCGCCGACCAGCGAGACGCCCAGCGCATAGGGCAGGCCGACGCCCAGGGCGCGGATTTCGGTCGGGAACATCTCGGCCTTGAACAGGCCGCTGATCGAGGTGTAGCAGCTCTGGACGATCAGGGCCAAGGACACCAGGGTGATGGCGGTGGTGGCGTCCTTGGTGCCTTCCAGGGTGCTCATGATCGGTACGGTCATGAGCGTGCCGAGGATGCCGAAGGCGATCAACAGCGGCTTGCGGCCCACCTTGTCCGAGATCCAGCCGAACAGCGGCTGGACGCACATGAAGATCAGCATCGCCACGGTGGTGATCTCGGTGGCGGCCTCTTTTGTGAACCCGGAGGTGTTGGCCAGGAACTGCTGGATATACGTGCTGAAGGTATAGAAGCCGAGCGAGCCGCCGCAGGTCAGGCCCAGCACGATCAGGAGTTCCTTGGGGTGCTCGGCCATCATCTTCCATGAGTTGATGGGCTTGGCTTTCTTCTTCACGGCTTCGAAAGATTCGGTTTCCTCGAGGCGCAGCATCACGAACAGGGCGAGGATCGACAGCACCGCGCCGATGGCGAACGGAATGCGCCAGCCCCAGGCCGCGAGGTCGGCGGGGTCCATCTGAGTCTGGAGCACCACCGCGGTGGCGAGCGCCAGCAGTTGGCCCATGATCAGGGTGACGTACTGGAAGCTGCCGAAGAAGCCGCGCAGGTTCTTGCCCGCCACTTCCGAAAGGTAGGTGGCGCTGGCGGCGTATTCGCCGCCCACCGACAGGCCCTGGCCGATACGCGCCAGCACCAGGATCAGCGGCGCGAAGAAGCCGATCGCGGCGAAGTCCGGCGTAATCGCGATCACCAAGGATCCGAGCCCCATCACCACCATCGACATCACCAGGGCGGCACGGCGGCCGTGCTTGTCGGCATAGACGCCCATCAGCCAGCTGCCGATCGGGCGCACGATGAAGCCGGCGGCGAACACCGCGGCGGTATTCAGGAGCTGCGCGGTCTGGTCGCCGCTCGGGAAGAACGACTTGGCGAAATACAGCGCGAAGGCCGAGTACACGTACCAGTCGTACCATTCCACCAGGTTGCCGATGGACCCCCCGAAAATGGCCTTGATTCGCCAGGCCATGGAACGTTTGGCGGCACCGGCCGGCGCATGGGTGGCTTCCACTGTTTCAACTGAACTCATCGCTTGCTCCCCTGTACCGCAGTGCGGTCTTCCCCGAGGCCTTGGCAGGCCTATGCCGCAAAACGGACTATTAAGACGCCGCAGCATCTCTAAAAATCGCGGCGAAAGCTACCACTTATCGCACCACAAATATGGATTGAGGCTCACGAACTGGTGTGCCGGAGGCGCGCGAGCGGGTGTGCCCGAGGCGCACGAGCGGGTGTGCCGGAGGCGCACGAAGTGGTGTGTCTGCGCAAGGGATCCCGGAAAGCACCTTCACTGCTTGTAAAACTCATAACTCAATTCGAATCTTTCCCTATCCCTGGTAACAGGCTTTAGATGAATATCCGCCGCCTTTTTGAGGAAAGACCATGTCCAGCCCAAAGCTGCACACCAATCTGATCGCCGGCGAATGGGTCCAGGGGCCCACGGCGGCCCCGAACATCAATCCTTCCAACCTCGACGACGTGGTGGGCGAGTTCACGCAAGCCTCCGCCGTCCAGGTGCAGACCGCGGTCGAGGCCGCCCAGGTCGCGGGGCCAAAGTGGGCCAAAGCGACGGCGCAGACCCGCGGCGACCTGCTCGACAAGGTCGGCGAGAAGATGCTGGCGCGGGAAAGCGAGCTTGGCAGCCTTCTCGCCCGCGAGGAAGGCAAAACCCTGGCCGAGGCCCGGGGCGAGGTGCAGCGCGCCGCGCGCATCTTCAAGTATTTCGCCAACGAATGCCTGCGCGAACACGGCGACACCATCCCGTCGGTGCGCCCGGGTGTGACGGTGGAGACCCGCCGCGAGGCCGTGGGCGTGGTCGGCATGATCACGCCGTGGAATTTCCCGATCGCGATCCCGGCCTGGAAAGTGGCGCCGGCGCTGGCTTACGGCAACGCGGTGTTGCTCAAGCCCGCCGATATCGCGCCCGCCAGTTCCTGGGCCATGGCAAGCATCATTCATGAGTCCGGCTGCCCGGCCGGCGTGTTCAACCTGGTGATGGGCCCGGGCCGCGCGGTCGGCGAGGCCATGCTGAAGAATTCCGGCATCAACGCCATTTCCTTCACCGGCTCCCAGACCGTGGGCGCGGCGGTGGCGGCGGAATGCGCGGCGCGCTTCCGGCCATTCCAACTCGAGATGGGCGGCAAGAATCCGCTGGTGGTGCTCGACGACGCCGACCTCGCGACGGCGGTCGAGGTGGCGACCAACGGCGCCTATTTCTCCACCGGCCAGCGTTGCACGGCGTCCAGCCGCCTGATCGTCACCAAGGGCATCTACAAGAAATTCCTGGAGGCGATGCTGGCGCGGCTGGACGGGATCGTGGTCGGCGACGCCATGGACCCCAAGACCCATATCGGCCCGGTGGTCAGCGAATCCCAGCTCAGGCAGAACCTGTCCTATGTCGAGATCGGCAAGGACGAAGGCGCGCGCCTGGCCACGGGCGGCGCGCGCATCGACGGCGCCACGCCCGGCTACTATATGCGCCCGGCGCTATTCGCCGACGCCGACAACAAGATGCGCATCAGCCAGGAAGAAATTTTCGGTCCGGTGGCGGCGATGATCCCCGCCGATTCACCCGAACACGCCCTGGAACTGGCCAATGACTCGCCGTTCGGCCTGTCGGCCGGGGTTTGCACCACCTCGCTCAAATACGCCAAGCTCTTCCAGGCGGACCTGAAGGCGGGCATGGTGATGGTCAACCTGCCCACGGCCGGCGTCGAGTTGCAGGCGCCGTTCGGCGGCACCAAGATGTCGAGCTTCGGCCCGCGCGAACAGGGTCCGCTGGCCCGCGATTTCTACACCAAAGTGAAAACGAGTTACGTCTATGCCGGATAACACATCTGATTTGGGGCGAAACACCCCCGTCACCGCCGCCCAGCGGCTGGTGGAGACGCTGATCGCCAATGGCGTCACGCACGTATTCTGTGTGCCGGGCGAGAGCTACCTCGCGGTACTCGATGCCTTCGCCGATGTGAAGAAGGACATCCAGGTGATCGCCTGCCGCCACGAGGCCGCCGCCGCCAACATGGCGACCGCCTACGGCAAGCTCACCGGCCGGCCCGGCATCTGTTTCGTCACGCGCGGGCCCGGTGCCACGCAAGGCGCGGTCGGCGTGCACACCGCGCAGCAGGATTCCGTGCCCATGATCATGTTCGTGGGGCAGGTGGGCACGGCCGACAAAGGCCGCGAGGCCTTCCAGGAAGTCTATTACCCGGCGATGTTCGGCGGTCTCGCCAAGCACGCCGAGGAGATCGACGATCCTTCGCGCGTGGTCGAGATCACCACCCGCGCTTTCGCCAACGCCCAGCAGGGCCGGGCAGGGGCGGTGGTGGTGGCATTGCCCGAGGACATGCTGGTGTCCGATCCGGGCGCGCGCGTGCCGACGCCCGTGCAAGTGGCCGAGACCGGAATGGAGTCCGCCGCGCTCGCCACGCTCAAGGCGCGCCTGGAGCAAGCCGATAAGCCGCTGCTGATCCTCGGCGGCACCGGTTGGAGCAAGGAGTCTCTCGACCAGCTCGCCGCCTGGGCCAAGGGCATCGACCTGCCGGTGATCCTGTCGTTCCGGCGCAAGGATCTGCTCGACAACCATCATCCCTGTTATGTCGGCGATTTGGGCCTCGGCCCGAACCCGAAGCTGCTCGCGCGCGTGCGCGCGGCAGATCTGCTCGTCACCATCGGCGCCCGTCTTGGCGAGAACCCATCCCAGGGCTATGGCCTGTTCACGGCCGCCGAGACGGCGGAGAAGCTGATCCACATCCATCCCGATCCGCGCGAGCTCAACCGCGTATGGCCGGCCTCGGTGGCGGCGGTGTCGGGCACCGCCAATGCGGCCAAGGCCCTCGCGGGTCTCAAGATCGCGAAATCCTGGAGCGCGTGGCGTGCCGAGGCCCGCGCGGAGTTCGAGGCGTTCGTGGCGCCCGTGAACGTCACCGGCGCGGTCAACCTGTCGGAGATCTTCACCTGGCTCTCGAAGACCCTGCCGCCGGACGCGATTGTCGCCAACGGCGCCGGCAACTACGCCGCCTGGCTGCATCGCTATTACCTGCACCGCGCGTTCCGCACCCAGCTCGCGCCCACCAGCGGCGCCATGGGTTTCGGTTTCCCCGCGGCCATCGCCGCCAAGCTCACCTTTCCCGAGCGCACGGTCGTGGGTGTCGCGGGCGATGGCTGCTTCCTGATGGCGGCGTCCGATCTCGCCACCGCCGTGCAGTACGGGGCCAACTTCCCGACCATCGTCGTCGACAACGGCTCCTACGGCACCATCCGCATGCACCAGGAACGCGAGTATCCCGGCCGCGTGTCGTCCACGGACCTCCGCAATCCGGACTTCGCGGCTTATGCCCGTTCGTTCGGCGCCTGGGGCGCGACGGTGACCAAGACCGAGGAATTCGCGCCCGCGTTCACCGAAGCGCTCAGGCAGAACACGCCCTCGCTGCTGCACGTGAAGACCAGCGTCGAGGACATCCTGCCCGGCAAGCGCCTCTCGCAGATGGCGGCGAAGTAGCGCCTAATTCTTGATCTGCTCCAGCAGCCAGTCGCGGAACGCCACCAGCGGCGGATAATTCGCGCGTTCGCGCGGGTAGGCGAGGAAATACGCCTTGCTGTCGATGATCGACTGGTCGAACAGCTCGACCAGTTCGCCGCTCGCGACTTCTTCCTTCACCAGCAGCTTGGGCACCAGCGCCACGCCCAGCTCGGCGATGGCCGCCTGCAGCACCATGGCGAACTGCTCGAACACCAGCATCGACGGCGGCTCCACGGCGGTGAGGCCGACGCGTTCGAACCAGTTGGTCCAGGCCTCGGGCCGCGTCGCCTGCACCAGCAGCGTGGATTGATTGAGATCCTCGGGCTTCTTGATCTTCTCGCGCTTGATCAGCTTGGGCGAGGCCACCGGGATCAGTTCCTCGCCGAACAGCCGATGCAGCACCACGCCCGGCCATTCGGCCTCGCCGAAATGCACCGCCGCGTCGAGGAAGTCGCGCTGGAAATCGACCTGGCGGATGTGGCTGGAGAAATTGATGGTCACGCCGCGGTGGCGGGCGAAGAAATCCGGCAAGCGCGGGATCAGCCACTTGGTGCCGAAGGTCGGCAGCAGGCCCAGGCGCAGGATCCCGCCGGCGGTGCGGAAGGAAATCGCCTGGGCGGTGGCGGCGGCGAAGCGGTCCAGGGTCTGGCGGATCTCGCCGGCGTAATAGGCGCCGGCTTCGGTGATGATGATGCGCTGGCGCACGCGCTCGAACAGCGTGATGCCGAGCTGGTCCTCGAGCAGTTTGATCTGCCGGCTGATGGCGCCTTGGGTAAGGTTCAGTTCCTCGGCCGCGCGCGTGAAACTGCCCAGGCGGGCCGACGCCTCGAACGCCACCAGGGCGGCGAGGGACGGGACCAGGCGCCGGCTGACGGCGAATTTCATGAGGGCGTCAGGCATGGTGCGGCCCGGTGAAAACGGCAAAGGCGGAGCGGGAGACGACATCATTACTTCAGGTAATGGGCGTCCTCAATCGAAATGGTCCAGGCGCGCGTCAAATCGTTTATCGCGCGGGGCCGGAAACGTGCTATTCGGCCAACCCCCGAGAATGTAACGACCGAATGTAACGACCATTCTGTGTTGAGCTGTTCATGAAGCCGCTGCGCGACCTCCGCGTGATCGACTTGTCCCGGATCCTGGCCGGACCGTGGTGCGCGCAGATTCTCGCCGACATGGGCGCGGATGTGATCAAGGTGGAACGCGCCGGCGTCGGTGACGACGCGCGTGGCTGGGGCCCGCCGTTCGTGAAGGACGCCGCCGGCGAAACCATCGCCGCCACCTATTTCCACGCCGCCAACCGCGGCAAGCGCTCGATCGCCATCGACTTCGACAACCAGGACGACCTGGACATCGTGCGCCGCCTGATCGCGGGCGCCGACATCGTCATCGAGAACTTCAAGGTCGGCGGCCTGAAGAAATACGGGCTGGACTACGAGACCGTGAGTGCCGGCCATCCGCGCCTGGTCTATTGCTCGATCACCGGCTTCGGCCAGACCGGGCCCTACGCCAAGCGCCCGGGCTATGACGCCATGATCCAGGCCATCGGCGGGTTGATGCATATCACCGGCGAGGCCGACGGCGAGCCCACCAAGGTCGGCCTGCCGCTGGCCGACATCATGACGGGGATTTACAGCGCGGTCGGCGTGCTGGCGGCGGTGTTGAACCGCAACGCCACCGGCAAGGGCGCCTACGTGGACATGAGCCTGTTGGACACGCAGGTCGGCGTGCTGGCCAACCAGGGCCTGTCGTATCTGATCGCCGGCCTCGAGCCCAAGCGCCTGGGCAACGCCCATCCCAACCTGGTGCCCTATCAGGTGTTCCCGACCGCCGACGGCGAGATGATGATCGCGGTCGGCAACGACGAACAATACCGGCGGCTGTGCGGCGTGCTGAAGGCGCCCGAGCTCGCCACCGATCCGGACTTCCTCACCAACGCCGACCGCGTGCGCAACCGCGACCGCCTGATCGTGCTGCTCTCCGGTCTCACCGCGCGGCGCAAGAAAGTCGATCTCCAGGCCGACATCGAAGCGGCGGGCATTCCCGCCGGCCCCATCAACACCATCTCGGAGGTGTTCGCCGACCCGCAGGTGCGCCACCGCGGCATGCGCGTGGACCTGCCGTTCCCGGATGGGCCCGCGGGAACGCTGCCGGCGATCCGGACGCCGGTGCTGATGAACGGCGAACCCTGCGTCGCCGAACGGGCTTCCCCCCGCCTCGGCGAGCACAGCCAGGAAGTGCGCGACGAACTGAACGCCCCGGCGGAGCGCACGGTCCGGGCCGGCCGCCACGGCGGCTAGGTTCGCGGCCGCCACGGCGGCCAATCCATTTATCGGACAAATTTCGGGCGCGGCGCCGTCTTCCGCGACGCATAGCCTGAAGGCATATGGATCCCCGCAGAAAGCATATAGAGTGGCCGCATGTTGGTCGTGAATCGCCGGGTCATTTCCCGTATAACGCCTGACGATATAAAATAAAGGGAACGTGGTGGCGACCTCGTGCGGGCCGAGGGCAGGCGAGGTCATGCTGGGAATTCAATAACTCATCACCAGATATCGCTTTTTGGTAATATATCCGGCTCGCATTCTGGGCGCGTAAGTTGGCCCAAGACGTTGGTACTGAAGCGACATTTTTGCCGCAGGCAGTCCGCATTCCGACCGCGGAAACCTGCATTTGTTTGAAACAAAGCGTCGGATAGTGGTACCGGGATTCAACCCGGCGGCCGCGAAAGGTTAACGCTGGAGAAAGTTATAAGCGCCGGGGGCATGCACGACACCGCGACGGTGTCGCCTCCGCCAATCATGTAAGGGGATTTTTGATGACTTTTTTGAATGGCTCAGTAAAGCAGCGCGCGCTGGCGACCGTCAGCACGTCGGCGGTCCTGATGGCGTTCTCGACCGTGGCCGCCCAGGCCCAGACGCCGGCGGCCCAGACCGCCCAGGCGGCGCCCGTCGAAGAAATCGTCGTGACCGGCACGCGCGTGCAGCGCGATGGTTATGAAGCGCCGACGCCGCTGACCGTTGTCGGCATCGAGCAGATCGAAGCCGCCGCCCCGGCGAACATCGCCGAATTCGTCAACACGATGCCGCAGATCTCGGGCTCGGCGACGCCGCAGACCTCCAACTCCTCGATCTCCTCCGGCACCGCCGGCCTGAATACCCTGAACCTGCGCAACCTCGGTTCGACCCGCACCCTGGTGCTGCTCGACGGGCAGCGTTCGGTGTCCTCGACCCTCGACAATAACGTCGACGTCAACACCTTCCCGCAGCAACTCGTCAGCCGCGTCGACGTGGTGACCGGCGGCGCCTCGGCCGCCTACGGTTCCGACGCGCTTTCGGGCGTGGTCAACTTCATCCTCGACAAGAAGTTCACCGGCTTCAAAGGCGAAGTCTCCGGCGGCGTGACCACCTACGGCGACGACCGCAGCTGGAAAGTCGCGCTCGCCAGCGGCGTCAACCTCGGCAGCCGTGGCCACATGCTGCTCTCCGGCGAGTGGTCGGTGAAGGACGGCGTGTTCGGCAACAACCGCCCCTGGAACAACACCGGCACCTACATGGTCGTGAACCCGTCCTACGGCACGGGCGCCGGCCAGTCGACCTCGGTCCCGCAATGGCTGGTGGTCTCGGGCGCGCAGCCCAGCAACGCCACCCGCGGCGGCATCATCACCTCGACCGCGCTCAGGGGCATCGCCTTCGGCGCGGGCGGCACGCCCTACCAGTTCAACTATGGCTCGATCACGCTCGATCCGTGGACCGTGGGCGGCAACTGGCAGGCCAACCAGTTCAACAACGAAGGCACCCTCGACGGCGCCGAGAAGCGCCAGGGCATCTTCACCCGTTTCGCTTATGACGTGACGGACGACGTCAACCTGTACGTCCAGGCGTCGTGGAACAACTCCCGCGTCTCGCAGAACTCGGCGCCGGCCTACCAGCTCGGCAACCTGACCATCAAGGCGGACAACGCGTTCCTGCCGGCGGAAGTGGCCGCCCAGGCCGCCGCGCTCAAGATCACCCAGTTCGCGATGGGCAAGTTCCTGTCCGACCTGCCGACGCGCGGCACCACCAACACGCGCCGCACGATGCGGCTCGTGGTCGGCGGCGAAGGCCGCGTCACGGCTTTCGACACCGATTGGAAGTGGAACGCCTACTACCAGAAGGGCGTGACGCTCGCCTCGGAAACCCTGCCCAGGATCACCAACAACGCCAGCCTGGCCTTCGCGATCGACGCGGTGCGCAACGCCAACGGCACCATCGTCTGCCGCTCGGCGCAGGCGCAGGCCGCGGGCTGCGCGCCCTTGAACATCTTCGGCACCGGCGTCGCCTCGCAGGCGGCGATCAACTATGTGATCGGCACGCCGCACCGTAACGAAGACTTCAAGGAAGACGTGCAGGCGGTCAGCGTCACCGGCGAGCCGTTCTCCTCCTGGGCCGGCCCGGTCTCGCTCGCGACCGGCGTCGAACACCGCCGCGAAGGCGTCAACGGCTACGTCGATCCGGCGTACAACTCCGGCTGGAACGTCGGCAACTACCTGGTGACCACCGGCCACTACGACGTGACCGAAGGCTTCGTCGAAACCGTGATCCCGCTCGCCAAGGATCAGGTGTGGGCCAAGGCGTTGGACCTCAACGCCGCGGTGCGCGCCACCGGTTACTCGACCTCGGGCTATGTCACCACCTGGAAGGTGGGCGCGACCTGGAGCCTGATCGACGACATCCGCGTCCGCGCCACCCGTTCGCGCGACATCCGCGCCCCGAACCTGCAGGAACTGTTCCAGAACGGCGCCTCGAACACCAACACCGTTCAGGACCGCACGCAGCCCGGCAACCCGGTCACCACCTATGTCGGCTTCACCGTCGGCAACCCGAACCTGGTGCCGGAAAAGGCCGACACCACCGGTCTCGGCGTCGTGCTGCAGCCCCAGTTCTTCCCGGGCTTCCAGGCGTCGTTCGACTACTACAACATCGACATCGACGGCACGATCGACACCGTCAGCGCGCAGAACATCGTCGACCTGTGCGCCGCCGGCCGCCAGGAATACTGCGCCGCGCTCACCCGCGGCCCGGTGTCGGGCGGCGCGATCGGCTTCTCGCGCATCCTGATCCAGCCGTTCAACTTCGTCACCAAGACCAGCCGCGGCTATGACATCGAGACCAGCTACCGTACCCGTCTCGACAACATCTCCGCGGATTGGAACGGCGAGATCTCGCTGCGCTTCCTTGCCACCCACTTCCTGAAGAACTACACCAACACCGGCCTGGTGCCGCCGACCGACACCGTCGGCACCGTCGGCGCCACGGCGCTTCCCGCCTGGCGCTACAACTTCCAGATCAGCTACACCAACGATCCGATGTCGCTCAGCCTGACCGGCCGCGGCTTCAGCGGCGGCACCTACAACAACAGCTACGTGCAGTGCACCTCGGGCTGCCCGGTGTCGACCTCGTTCGCCCCGACCGTCAGCAACAACTACATGAGCGGCGCGCTCTATTGGGATGCCAACATCTCGTACAAGATCGCGATGGGCGATGCCGGCGAAAGCCAGGTGTTCCTCACCGTCCGCAACCTGACCAACAAGGACGCCGAGATCTATCCGCAGGGTCCGGCCGGCACGGGCTTCCTCACCCAGGCCACCAACCCGTCTCTGTACGACCAGCTCGGCCGTACGTTCCGCGCCGGCATCCGCTTCAAGATGTAGGAACACGCACGCGCGTGTGAGAAGAGGGGGCCTCGCGGCCCCCTCTTTTTTTGTCCGCGCTATTTGGGCGGCGGAAAGTGCATCCAGCCGGTGATGACGTACTTCCGGCCCGATTTCACCACCGCGCCGTGATGGGCGTGGGTCCATTCCGCCGGCCAGATCAGCGTCTTGCCGCGTTCCGGCTTCACCGCGATGCCGTAGTGGTCGAACACCGTCTCGCCGCCGCCATCTCCATCGGCATCCACGTCGTTGAGGTAGGTCATCCAGGCCATCACCCGGTGGATATAGGCGAATGACATGCGCTCGGCGTGCACGCGTTGGAAATGCCCGCCGGGCAGGTAGCGCTGAATGTTGAACGGCATCACGTCGACATGGCCGAACATGGAGGCGAATTGCGGCCACTGCGCCGCGTAATCGGCAACGCAGGACTCCAGCTGGCCGAGGTAATCCTGCACGGGCGCGAAGGCGGGATCGCCGATATCCGCCGGCTGCACGGTGAGGTCGGTGGAATTCTTGATGGTGGTGTCCACGCCCTTGGCGCTGCGGCCGCTGAGATGTTCCGAACTGCGGCTTTCGAAGAACGCGATCAGATCGTCGCACACCCCGGGGCGGTGCAAGGTCCAGGCGCCGATGAAGTGCGGCCCGCCTGGGATCGCGATCCGTGCCGGCGATTTTGCCGGAGGCGCGAGCGACAGGCTGACGATGCCGGGGCCGCTCGCGATGATTTTCAGGCCTTCGGCGTGGCGGCCGACATGGTTGAGCGCGAGGCCCAGGTTGTAGCCGGCTTCGCGGTCGCCGGGTTTCAGCTCCAGCGCGCGCCGGTAATAGGGGAAGGCCTCGTCCATGCGCCCCAAATCGCGCAGCACATTGGCCAGCATGATGGCGGCCTCCGAGGATTGCGGCATCAGATCGGCGGCGCGTTTCAACGCCGCCGCCGCGTCCTCGCGCCTTCCAAGGTGGACCAGGCCGCGCCCGAGGTTGAGTTGCGCGGCGGCGAACCCTGGTTGAATCTCGGCCGCACGCTGGAAGCAGGCGACGGCTTCGGCGAGGTCACGGTCGAACAGTGCCGCGCCGAGATTGCTGTAGGCGGCCGCCTGATGCGGGCCAGGACCGAGCGCCTGGCGGTAGATGTGTATGGCTTCGTCGATGGCGCCGGTTTCCTTGAGGGCATTGCCGAGATTGATCGCGGTGGCGGCATTGCCCGGCTTGCGCCGCAGGGCCTCGCGCAGGCTCTCGGCGGCGCCGGCGAAGTCCCGCGCCTGGGTCTGGAACAGGCCGAGATTGGCGTGCGGTTCCTCCCAGGCCGGATTCAGCGCCCCGGCCTTGCGGAACATCTCGGCCACGCCGGGTTTGCCTTGTTGGGCGAGGATCACGGCCAGCAGGTTGTGGATCGCGGCATCATCGGGCCGCGCCGCGATCAGTCGATGCGCGGCCGCTTCCGCCTCGGCCAACCGTCCGGAATTGTAGAGGGCGGCGACCTCCTTGAATTCCAGCAGTTGGGCCATGGCGTCCTTATTGAGGGCAGGGGCCGGGGATGGGTTTGTGCAAGAGCGCTTGTCCCGCTAACACGCCGGTGGTCTTGCTGTCGAGCATCGCGCGCCGCGCGTGAACGCGTGCACCGAGAGGAGTTTGCGCTCGTCCGCGATGGTGACGTCGGCAGGCGCGGCGAGGACGGTGGGGCGCGCAACATCGTCGCCATGCGTGGCGCGCGGGAGGAGGCATGCTTCAGGGGAGCGTCCTTTCCCGGTGCAAGGCCAGGCCGCCGGTTCCCGCCATCGGGTAGGGTAATTCCAGGTCACGCCCCGCCTGGTATGCGTTGTTCCCGGCCGAGTCCGGTCTGTCGAAATTTCCATTGTATTTACAGCGAGATAGATTGAGGACAGGGTGATTGCTCGCATTGCGCGAATCCTTTATGAATCCTTAAGGGAAGAGGGGGTTCGCGTCAGTTCATGGCGATCACGATCGACGCCGTCACTTTGCAGCCGGTCAGGGCCGTGCCGCAGCCGGCCGCAGCCTTTGTCGCTGCGCCGCCGGTCGTGGTGGCGGATTCCGCCCGCAGCTCCCGGCGCGACCAGAAGGAAGAGCGCGGCAAGCAATCGCTCAGCTTCCGCGCGGTGCTCGATGCCGCCGCCGCCGGCCAGGTCAAACTGGATGCGGTCCAGCCGGAAACGGTCAAGCCGGATGTTCCGCCGCGTCCCACCAAACTCCCGAAAGGCAACCCCGCCGAACTGAATGGCGGCGACTCATCGATCCTGCTGGATGCGGCCTACGGCCGACGCGCCGACAGCGGCGCGCGGATCCATCTCGCGGCCACCTCGCGCTACGCCCAGGCATTCTTCGCCGACACCCGCACCTTCGCGCGGCCGGGTGAATCCCTGGAATTGACGGTCTAGGGGAATTGCGGCCTAGGCCGGTTCCTTAAGCGCGGTCCTGCCGGCGGCGGTAAGCTTGCACACCAGCCAGTCCGGCTTCAGTTGATTGGCAAACCAGGGTTCGGCCCAGCCCGCCTCGACGCATTTTTTCACCACCTGCGGACTGACCTTGCGGCCGTCGGCGTCGAACAGCGGCAGTTTGCCGCCGGGCTGGGTGAGGCCGCGCTCCAGCCATTTGCGTTGAGCTGTGGAGAGTTTGGTCTCGGCCCGAGAGCTTTGATGAGCGGAGTGGGTATCGTCGGCAGTGTTCTGCGCCGGCTGCGAAAGCTCGCGTCCGTCCATGGTCCGTCCCCTGTGCATATTCGTATCAGCCATGATCCGTCTGAACGCGGACCTTCGGACATCGGCTATCATGCCGGGCTGAATATTTCCTAAAGGCAGCATAGCGGGAGTCCCCGATGGCCGACACATGCATGATCTACGGGACCGTGGCTTCCCCCGAGGAAGGCCGCCGGATCGCCCGTGCCCTGGTGCAGGACAAGCTGGTGGCCTGCGTGAACCTGCTGAATGGCGCGACCTCGGTCTACCACTGGCAAGGAGCCGTGGAGGAAGCGACGGAGACCGTATTTATCGCCAAGACCACCAAGGCCTTATCGGGCGAAGCTCTGACACGGTTTAAAGCACTGCACGGCTACGACGTGCCCTGCGCGGTGGTCTACGACATGACCGGCGGCCTGCCCGATTACCTGGCCTGGATCATGTCCACGACTGGAGCGGGATGATTATCCCGCTCCAGCTTATCGATTTGTCGCGTGTCCGGCCGGAAAACCGGTTTCCACTTTTCCTGGACACGCTCTAGGGGGCCGTGAAGCCGTAACGCTTGAAGATCTCTTTCGCGGCGGGGGTCTTGAGAAACGCGAGAAACGCCCGGGCCGCGGCGGAGTCATGGCCCGCGACCGCCGCCACCGGATAAGAGATCGCGGGATGGCTGTCGGCCGGGAAGACGCCGGCCACTCTGACCTTTTGGGTGAGCGCCGCGTCCGAGCCATAGACGATCCCGGCGGCGGCCTCGCCGCGTTCCACGAAGGCGAGCGCGGTGCGCACATTTTCGCCCCGGATCACGGCGGATGAGACCCCTGTCCAGGCGCCCAGCTTCTCCAGCGCCGCCCTGCCGTATTTGCCGGCGGGCACGCTGTCGGGATCGGCCATGGCGAGCTTGCCGCCGGCGAGGGCTTTAGCGAGGTCGAAGCCGGGGGCGATCGTCACGTTCAAGGGGTGGTCGGCGGGGGCCACCAATACCAGCGTATTGCCCAGCAGGGAGATGCGGCTGTCGGCGGCGATCAGTTTGCGGGCGGCGAGATAATCCATCCATGCCTCGTCCGCCGACAGGAACAGGGCGGCCGGGGCGCCGTTCTCGATCTGGCGGGCCAGCGCCGAACTGGCGGCGAAGGAGAAGGACGGCGCCGGGTGACCCTGCGCGGCATAGGCCTTACCGGCTTCGGTCAGCGACTCACTCAGGCTCGCGGCGGCGAACACCAGCAGTCTGGCGTCCGCGGCGGCCAGGGCCGGCAAGGCGAAAATCAGGACGGCGAAACACGCGGCGAGAAAGCGGTTCATGACGCGAGCATAAAGGATCGATATGTCCCGCGGAATATGTCGAGGGGGTTCCTCGCGCGTTTTCCGGGCGCTGGGACTCACATGGGCCGGCGGGACTGAAATGTACCTGGTACATTTCAGTCCGCACTCTGCCGCTACAGCCGCACCGTCGCTACCGCCTGCGCCCCAATGCCTTCGCCGCGGCCGGTGAAGCCCAGGCCCTCGGTCGTCGTGGCTTTCACGCTGACGCGGTGAGGTTCGATCCCCAGAATTTCCGCGATCTTCGCCACCATCGCGGCGCGATGCGGCGACACCTTGGGACGCTCGCAGACGATGGTGATGTCGAGGTGCAGAAGCATCGCCCCGCGCGCTTTCACCAGGGAGTGAGCGTGCTGGATGAACCGGTCGGAGGGCGCGCCGCGCCATTGCGGGTCGGTGGGCGGAAAGTGCTGGCCGATGTCGCCGTCGCCGATGGCGCCGAGGATCGCGTCGGTGGCGGCATGCAGCGCCACGTCGGCGTCGGAATGGCCGATCAGGCCGTGGCTGTGCGGGATGCGTAGGCCGCACAGCGTGACGAAATCGCCCGCGCCCAGGCGGTGTACGTCGAACCCGGTGCCGGTGCGGATTTCCCCGGAGGCCGCCTGCAAGCGCGAGAGGTCGTCGGTGGTGGTCACTTTGATGTTCATCTCCTCGCCGGGCACGCAGATGACGCCGTGGCCCGCGCGTTCCATTACGGCGGCGTCGTCGGTCAAATTCTCGCCCGCGGTTTTCTGATGCGCCGCGCGCAAGGCGGCGAAACGGAAGCCTTGCGGCGTCTGTACCCGCACCAGGTTGTCGCGGGACACGGTTTCCGCAATCTGCGCGCCGTTCACGCGCTTCAGGGTGTCGATCACCGGCACCGCCGGAACCACCGCTTCGGCGGCGGCGAGGCCCGCGATCACCCGGTCGATCAGGGCCGCCGACACCATGGGCCGCGCGCCGTCGTGGATCAGCACCAGGTCGGGCGCGGAAGCGGCGATCGCTTCAAGGCCCAGGCGCACCGAATCCTGCCGCGCCGCGCCGCCGAGCACGGCGGCCACCGGCAAGCCCGCGGCGGCGGCGGCGAACGGGCCGGCGTCGTCGCGGCGGATCGCGGCCCAGACCCGGGAAATGCCGGGATGAGTGCAGAACGCCCGGAGGGTATGGCGCAGGATCGGCTCACCCTTGAGGGGCAGGTATTGCTTGGGCAGGCCCAAGTTTGGTGATCCGGCGCCGAAGCGCTGTCCGCGCCCGGCGGCGACGATCAATGCGGCGGTCTCTAGCATGTCCCAATCCCTGGCGTGATCGCTCGCGATCACACCCGATTCATATTTGGTCGCATTTTTAGCGGCCGAACCGGTTACCGCTTCGGCCTAAAATGCTCCGCGAGAGGGCGGCACAGTATGTAGCCGGCGGCCCCCAGGCAATTTCTGTTTTCGGTCAAAGTGTTGCAGGAAGGCCAAAGTTCGTGCACCAGCTGGGCGATGCGATCTTGCCACACATAATCGAATATCCTTGATTTGCCCGTCACTTCCTGGACAAATGCCCAACAATTGCACAGTGGTAAATGCGCAACAGCATGGCTTTTGGCATTCAGATCGGTTCGATCACGACGGCGGGCAATGTCCTGCTGGCGCCCATGTCCGGAGTCACGGACCAGCCTTTCAGGCGGTTGGTGAAGCGCTACGGTTGCGGGCTGGTCTATTCCGAGATGATCGCCAGCCGCGAGTTCCTGCTGGCCGCCCGCGACGCCCAGAGCCACAGGAAAAGACATGCCATCGACGGCGCCGCCGAGGCGCCCATCGCCGTTCAGCTCGCGGGGTGCGAGCCCGAGATCATGGCGGAAGCTGCCCGCATCACCGAGGAGCGGGGCGCCGCGCTGATCGACATCAACATGGGCTGCCCGGTGAAGAAGGTGGTCACCGGCTGGGCCGGGTCCGCCCTGATGCGCGACGAGGATCACGCCGCGCGCATCGTCGAGGCGGTCGCGAAAGCCGTGCGCATCCCGGTCACCCTGAAAATGCGCATGGGCTGGGACCACGACAATCTCAACGCCCCGTCCTTGGCTAAGCGCGCCGAGAGCGCGGGCGCGCAACTCATCACCGTGCACGGGCGCACCCGCCAGCAGCTTTACAACGGCACGGCCGACTGGGCCTTCATCCGCCGCGTGAAGGAGGCGGTATCGGTGCCGGTGATCGGCAACGGCGATGTCTGCTCCGCGAACGACGCCCGCGAACTGCTGCGCCTGTCCGGCGCCGACGGCGTGATGATCGGCCGCGGCGCGTTCGGCAAGCCATGGTTCCCGGCGCAGGTGATGGCGGAACTCGCCGGCAATCCGGTCCCTGAGCCCTCTCTGACCGGGCGCCGTGACCTTCTCCTGGAACATTACGACGCATTGCTCGGCCACTATGGCCGCGACAAAGGCCTGCGCATCGCGCGCAAGCATCTCGCCTGGTCGGCCTTTGGCCTGCGCGGCGCGAATGCTTTCCGGGTGGCCGTGAACACCGAGCTGGAACCCGCCAAGGTTCAAGCCGCCATCGTTCGTCTGTTTGCGGGCGATTACGACTTGGCCGAGGCGGCATAGATGGCGCCCACCATTCCGTTCCTGCGGCCCAAGGCCGCCGGCAAGGGCGTCGGGCTCGAGGTCAGCGCCGAAGCGGTGCTGTCGGTCATGCCGGCCGCGACCCTGGTGGTCGATCACGCGACCGTCATCCGCTACGCCAACCCGGCCGCGGAGCAGTTGTTCAAGGCCAGCGCCCAGGCGCTGGTGGGCGAGCCGCTGGCCAGTATCCTGCCGCCGCAAGGGCCGGTGGTGGCGCTGGTGGAGCAGGCGGTCGCCAACGCCACCGACATGACCGCGCACAGCGTGACGCTCGACACGCCGCGCACCGGCACGCGCACCATGTCGATCTATGTGACGCCGCTGGTGGACAAGCCGGACTGGGTGGTGGTGTCGTTGCAGGAGCAGACCCGCGCGCTCAAGATCGGCCAGCAATTGGAATACCGCGCGGCGGCGCGTTCGATCACCGCCATGGCGGCGATGCTCGCCCACGAAGTGAAGAACCCGCTGTCGGGCATTCGCGGCGCGGCGCAGTTGCTGGGGCAGGGCGCTTCCGAGGGCGACCGGCACCTGACCCAGCTGATCTGCGACGAGGCCGACCGGATCGTGGCGCTGGTCAACCGCATGGAAGTGTTCTCCGACGACCGGCCGCTGGCGCGCGAACCGGTCAACATCCACGTCGTGCTGGAACGCGTGCGGCGCCTCGCGGAAAACGGTTTCGCCAAGGGCGTGAAGTTCACCGAACGCTATGACCCGTCGCTGCCGCCGGTGGACGGCAATCTCGATCAGCTGGTGCAGGTGTTCCTGAATCTGGTGAAGAACGCCGCCGAAGCGGTATCGTCGATGGGCGGCGAGATCACCCTGTCCACGTCCTATCAGCCGGGCGTGCGCGTGGCGGTGCTGGGCGCCTCGGGGCGCATCCAGCTGCCGCTTCAGGTCACCGTCCAGGACAACGGCAGCGGCATTCCCGAGGAACTGCGCCCGCATCTGTTCGATCCGTTCGTGACCACCAAGCCCAAAGGCACCGGCCTCGGCCTCGCGCTGGTGGCCAAGATCGTCAGCGACCACGGCGGGGTGATCGAATTCGAGAGCCAGCAAGGCCGCACGACCTTCAAGGTCATGCTGCCGATCGTGGTCCGTGAAGCAAGCGGGCGGGACGGAGCATGACCGCAACAGTTCTTGTCGCCGACGACGATCACGGCATCCGTACCGTGCTGACTCAGGCGTTGGGACGCGCCGGTTACGACGTGCGCACCACCTCCAACGCCGCGACCTTGTGGCGCTGGGTGTCCGACGGCGACGGCGACCTGGTGATCACGGACGTTATCATGCCGGACGAGAACGGCCTCGACCTGATCCCGCGCATCAAGAAGATGCGCCCGGACCTCAATGTGATCGTGATGAGCGCCCAGAACACGCTGCTCACCGCCGTCAAGGCGGCGGAGCGCGGCGCGTTCGAATACCTGCCCAAGCCGTTCGATCTCGCCGAATTGGTGGCAGTGGTGGGCCGCGCCTTGTCCTTGAAACCCAGCGAACAGCTGCCGGTCGAGGACGGCGCCGAACGCCTGCCGATCGTCGGCCGCTCGGCCGCCATGCAGGACATCTACCGCGCGGTCGCGCGCCTCATGAACACCGACCTGACCGTGATGATTACCGGCGAGTCCGGCACCGGCAAGGAGCTGGTGGCGCGCGCGCTGCACGATTTCGGCCGCCGCCGCGGCGCGCCGTTCGTGGCGGTCAACATGGCCGCGATCCCGCGCGAGCTGATTGAATCGGAACTGTTCGGCCACGAACGCGGCTCCTTCACCGGCGCCATGCAGCGCGCGTCGGGCCGTTTCGAGCAGGCCGAAGGCGGCACGCTGTTCCTGGACGAAATCGGCGACATGCCGCCGGAAGCCCAGACCCGCCTGTTGCGCGTGCTGCAGGACGGCCGCTACACGACGGTCGGCGGCCGCACGCCCATCAAGGCCAATGTCCGCATCGTCGCCGCCACCCACCGCGACCTGACCCAGCTGATCAAGCTCGGCATGTTTCGCGAGGACTTGTTCTACCGCTTGAACGTGGTGCCGATCCGGATCCCGCCCCTGCGCGAGCGCGCGGAAGACATCCCGGAACTGGTCGGCCATTTCCTGGCGCAAAGCGCCGAGGAAGGCTTGCAGCTCAAGTCCTTGTCGCCGGCGTCGATGGACCGCCTCAAGGCACACCGCTGGCCGGGCAACGTGCGCGAGCTGGAAAACCTCGTGAAGCGCATCGTGGCGCTCTACAACGAGCCGGTCATCGGCCCGGATGTGATCGAGATGGAACTGGCCGGCGCGTCGGCCGCGCGCGCCGCCGAGGA
The DNA here is from genome assembly GCA_019694335.1 of Rhodospirillaceae bacterium. Lineage (GTDB taxonomy): Bacteria > Pseudomonadota > Alphaproteobacteria > Rhodospirillales > Rhodospirillaceae > SHVO01. Next base: position 53,190 of record JAIBCD010000012.1, read on the forward strand.
GGGCCAGCCCACCACGCTGGCCGGCACCATCGAGCGCCACCTGCGCGACTATTTCGACAGCCACAACGGCCAGCTGCCGCCGCGCGGCCTCTATGACCGCGTGCTGCGCGAGTTGGAACGCCCGCTCATCAGCCTGACCCTGGCCGCGACCCGCGGCAACCAGGTGAAGGCGGCCGAGATCCTCGGCCTCAACCGCAATACCCTGCGCAAGAAAATCCGCGACCTGGAGATCGGCGTCGTGCGGGGGGTCAAATGACCGACGCCGCGCCAAAACAAACCGCGGGGGGTCAAATGACCGACGCCGCGCCAAAACAAACCGCGGGGCGTGGAACGAACGAGAGCGTTCAGGAGCGCAAAGGCGTATTGGCCGCGTTCAGGCCGCGCAGCGCGGCCGACGTGATCGCCATCGCCCTGATCGTCGCCGGGTTCATCTCGGGCGCCGCGACCTTTATCTCGCTCGCGACCCTCGAGCCGCTGGCGCCCAACGCCACCACCACCCTGATCCTGGTCAATATCGATCTGCTGATCGTGGTGGGGCTGGCGCTTCTGGTGGCACGCCGCCTGGTGCGGCTTTGGAAGTCCCATCGCGCCGGGACGGTCGGCTCCAAGCTTCAGGTGAGGCTGGTGGCGCTGTTCGGCGTCATCGCCATGACGCCCACGGTGCTGATCGCGCTGTTTTCGATCCTGTTCTTCGCGCTGGGTGTGCAGACCTGGTTCGGCGCGCGCGTGAAGACCGCGGTGGACGAGTCCGCCGCGATCGCGCGCTCTTACTTCACGGAGCACCAAAACGCCATCAAGGCCGATGCCCTGGCGGTCGCGAACGACGTGAACCGGCAATGGTCGCAGTTCGCCATGAGTCCATTGCTCCGCGATAACGCGCTCTCGACTCAGATCGCCTTCCGCGGCCTGACCGAAGCGGTGATTTTCCGGCCCGACGGCCAGGTGATCGCCAAGGCCGGCTATACGTTCAGCCTGGCCTTCGGCGACGTGGTGCCGTTCTCGGAACTCGCCAAGGCCGATTCAGGACAGGTTCCGGTCATCACCGGTGAGAATCTCGACCGCGTGCGCGCCCTGGTGCGGCTCGAACCTTATACCGGCGCCTACCTCTACGTCGGCCGGTTCGTAGATCCCAATGTCGTGGCGCGCGTCACGCGCGCCGAAGCGGCGGCGTCCGAGTACCAGCGCCTGGAACGTCAGCGGTCGGAATTGGAATCCAGCTTCACCATCCTGTTCACGGTGGTGGCGCTGCTTCTGCTGCTGGTGTCGATCTGGTTCGGGTTGACGCTCGCGCGGCGCCTGGCCGGCCCGCTCGTCGACGTGATCAGCGCCGCCGAGAAGGTGCGCGGCGGCGACCTGACGGCGCGGGTGCGGGAAGGGGAGGCCAGCGACGAAGTCTCGGTGCTGTCGCGCGCCTTCAACCGCATGACCTCGCGCCTGGGCGAACAGCAGTCGGAACTGAAAGACACCAACGCCCAGCTCGACGAACGCAGGCGGTTCACCGAAGCCGTATTGGCGGGCGTCAGCGCCGGCGTGATCGGCCTCGACCGTTCGGGCCACATCACGCTGCCCAACCGCTCGGCCTCGCTGCTCTTGGGCCAGGATCTCACCGACGCCATCGGCAAATCGCTCGCGGTCGTGGCGCCGGACTTCGCGCCGTTGCTGGCCGAGGTCATGCAATCGCCGCAGAAGGTCGTGCAGCACGAAGTGCAGGTCGCCGAAGGCGGCATGCAGAAGACCTTCCTGGTGCGCCTGTCGAGCGAACAGGTCGCCACATCCGAGGGTACCGTGGCGACCGAAGGCTATGTCATGACCTTCGACGACATCACCGCCCTGCAATCCGCGCAGCGCAAGGCCGCCTGGGCGGACGTGGCGCGGCGCATCGCCCACGAGATCAAGAACCCGCTCACGCCCATTCAGCTCTCGGCCGAACGGCTCAAGCGCAAGTACCAGGGCCGCCTGCCGGACGATTCCGGACTGTTCGCCCAGTGCACCGACACCATCATCCGTCACGTCGGCGACATCGGCCATATGGTCGACGAGTTCTCGGCCTTCGCCCGCCTGCCGGCGGCGGTCCTGAAGCCGGCGGAACTGGCGGCGGTGATCCGCGAGGCGGTGTTCCTGCAGCGCACCGCCTATCCCAACATCACCTTCACCTTCGAGCCGGGCGCGCCGGTGCGTCTCAAGTGCGACACACGCCAGGTCGGGCAGGCGCTGACCAACGTGCTCAAGAACGCCGTCGAAGCCATCGAAGCGCGGTTCGGCCCTGCCGTGGTCGGCCAGAAGAGCCCGGGCGCGGTGCTCATCCGCCTGGCGACGACCCCCACGGAAATCCTGGTGCGCGTGCAAGATAACGGCACCGGCCTGCCGCAATCCTCGCGCGAGCGCCTGACCGAGCCTTACGTCACCACCCGCGCCAAGGGCACCGGGCTCGGCCTCGCGATCGTCAAGAAGATCATGGAAGACCACGGCGGCAACCTCTCGCTCGCCGATTCCCCGATCGCTGAATCCGCCGACGGCAAGCGCGTCGGCGCGGAAGTGACCTTGCACTTCCCGATTACGCTGTTGCTTGAAACTGAACCGTCCGCTTTTGTCGCAGCGCAAGCTGGAGAATAGGTCATGTCAGCACAAACCGGTAGCTTGGCCAATGCCCCCGAGGTTCTGGTGGTCGACGATGAGGACGATATCCGCCTCCTCATCAGCGGCATCCTGCAGGACGAAGGCTACGCCACGCGCGAAGCCGCCACCGGCGAGGCCGCGCTGGAGCAGGTGAAAACCCGCGCGCCCGCCGCGGTGGTCCTGGACATCTGGCTGGAGAACAGCCGTTTCGACGGCTTGCAGGTGCTGTCGGCGATCAAGGCCATGCGGCCCGCGGTTCCGGTGGTGATGATCTCCGGCCACGGCACCATCGCCACCGCCGTGCAGGCGATCAAGCAGGGCGCCTATGACTTCATCGAAAAGCCGTTCGAGGCCGACCGCCTCTTGGTGGTGCTGGGCCGCGCGATGGAGGCCGCGCGCCTGAAGCGCGAGAACCTGGAACTCAAGACCCGCGCCGGCGCGCCGGAAACCCTGATCGGCAACTGCCCCGCCATCACGGCGCTCCGCCGCACCATCGAGCGCGTCGGTCCCACCGGCAGCCGCGTGCTGATCACCGGCCCGGCCGGCTCGGGCAAGGAAGTGGTCGCGCGCCAGATCCATCTGCATTCCACGCGCGCGCAAGGGCCGTTCGTGGTGGTCAACTGCGCCTCCCTGCACCCCGACCGCTTGAACGAAGTGCTGTTCGGGCAAGGCGGTGGTGTGGGTGGCCGCAACGACGGCGAGGGGCAATCGGGCGTGCTCGAGCGCGCCGACGGCGGCACCTTGCTCCTGGACGAAGTGGCCGACATGCCGCTCGCGACCCAGAGCGCCATCATCCGCATCCTCCAGGATCAGCGGCTGGAGCGGATCAACGGCCATGGACCCGTGGGCGTCGATGTGCGCGTCATTGCCACCACCAACCGCGAACTGCGCGAGGAGATCGCGCGCGGCGCGTTCCGCGAGGAGCTGTTCTATCGCCTGAACGTGGTGCCGGTGCCGGTGCCGGCCCTGTCCGACCGGCGCGAGGACATCCCGGAACTGGCCCGCCACCTCCTGGACCGCACGGCGGCGGCGGCCGGTTTGCCCAAACGCCTCCTGGGCGAGGACGCCATCGCCGCCATGCAGGTCTATCCCTGGCCGGGCAACGTGCGCCAGTTGCGCAATGTCATCGAGCGCCTGCTGATCATGGCGCCGGGCGCGGTGGCCGATCCGATCCGCGCCGACATGCTGCCGGCGGATATCGCCAACGAGGTGCCGCAGACGTTGAAGCTGCAATGCTCGGACGAGATCATGACCCTGCCGTTGCGCGACGCCCGCGAGATGTTCGAACGCGAGTACCTGATGGCCCAGGTGGTGCGCTACGGCGGCAATATCTCGCGCACCGCCGATTTCGTGGGCATGGAGCGCTCGGCCTTGCACCGCAAATTGAAGTCCCTGGGTGTGTCCACCGAAGTCCGCCACCGCCGCGACGTGCCGGAGCCGCCCACGCTCACCCGCGACCCGGCGAAACGGCTGACGCCGGTGAACTAAGCTCGCCTGTCGCCCTCGCGCTTGACGCGAGGGTCCAGAGCAGGAAAGAAGAAAGGCTGTAAGGGGCGCGCATGCCACCGGGGAGCGCGCCGACTGCAGTCTACGTTGCGATCAACCCTGAATCCTCGGATCAAGTCCGAGGATGACCGACTGAGGCTCGAACCACCATGTCGCATATCTCCTACGTCAACGGCCGCTACCTGCCGCATGCCGCGGCCAATGTGCATATCGAGGACCGCGGCTATCAGTTCGCCGACGGTGTCTACGAGGTGATCTGCTACTGGAAGGGCAAGCCGATCGACTACAAGGGCCACATCCAACGCCTCGAACGGTCTCTGTCCGAGTTGCAGATCCGCCAGCCCTGCACCATGCAGGCCCTGACGGTGATCGTGCGCGAGGTGGTGGCCCGCAACCGGCTCACCACCGGGCATATCTACATGCAGATCAACCGCGGCGTCGCCAACCGCGCCCACTATTTCCCCAAGCCGAGCGTGAAGCCGAGCGTGGTGGTCGTGACCAAGCCGGTCGCCGGCCCGTCGGACGCGGTGGCGGAGAAGGGCGGCAAGGTCGTGACCGCGCCCGACATCCGCTGGGAACGCGTGGACATCAAATCCGTGAGCCTCCTGCCCAACTGCCTCGCCAAGCAGCTCGCGCAGGAAGCCAAGGCGTTCGAGACCTTCCTGCATTTGCCGGACGGCACGGTGACCGAAGCCTCCGCCTCCAACGCCTGGATGGTGACGCCCGACAAGACCATCGTCACCCATCCCGCCGACGGCGCGATCCTCTCGGGTATCACGCGCGCGACGGTCATCAAGCTCGCGCGCGAGGCCGGCTACAAGGTCGAGGAGCGCGCTTTCACCCTGACCGAGGCCTTCGCGGCCAAGGAGCTGTTCGTCACCGGCACCACCAGCTTTGTGATGCCGATCGTGCAGATGAACGACCGCATGATCGCCAATGGATCGCCGGGCACCGTCGCGCTCGACCTGCGCGCGCGCTACCGGAGCTACGTCGATACCGTCGATCCCGCCACCGCCTGGGACTTGTAAACGGTTTCATGGGGCTCATTCGTCCTAAGGCGCTGATCTTCGACTGGGACAACACTCTGGTCGATACCTGGCCGTGCATCGGCAAGGCCACCAACATCACCCGCGCGGCGTTCGGCCTGGACCCGTGGACGCCCGCGGATTTGCGTAGCCATGTCGCAGGCTCGCTGCGCGACACCTTCCCCAGGATTTACGGCGACCGCTGGGAAGAGGCGCGCGAGACCTATTTGAAAGCCTTTGCCGCCATCCACCTCGATATGCTCCAGGCCTTGGCCAGCGCCGAACAATTGTTGCGCACCGCGGGCGCCGCCGGACTTTATCTGGGTGTCGTGAGCAACAAGACCGGATCATATTTGCGCGCCGAGGCCGCGCACCTGGGCTGGACCGGACTATTCGGCAGGCTGGTGGGTGCCCAGGACGCGGAACGCGACAAACCCGACCCGGCGCCGGTGCATATGGCGCTCGACGGCAGCGGCATCGAAGCCGGGCCGGAGGTCTGGTTCATCGGCGACGCGCCGATCGACGCGGCCTGTGGAAAAGCCGCCGGCTGCACCACCATAGGCGTGGGGCCGCATCCGTGGAATGACCCCAGGGCCGACCACCATGTGGCCGATTGCGCCGCCCTGGCGGCGCTCCTGGATAGTTTCGGCCCCCATGGTTAACCGGTTATTCCCGGGGTCCGGGCGCATTTTGGGCGTACCGGCGCGAGAACCCTGGTTGACCCATTTCGCCCAATAATTCTACAAAAGTGGGTCGGGCTGGCTGCGGTTCCCATCACTTCCCAAAAGTACGGCCCGGACAAGCGCCCTATAACAACAAGCCGTCCACGCACGCGGCACCTAGAAGAGGCACCGATGACCGCAGAGAAATCCCAAAACGTGCAGGACGTTTTCCTGAACGCCATCCGGAAGAACAAAACCCCGGTTACGGTGTTTCTTGTAAACGGCGTGAAGCTCCAGGGCATCGTGACATGGTTCGACCAGTTCTCCATGTTGCTGCGCCGTGATGGGCACACCCAACTGGTTTACAAGCACGCGATCTCGACCGTGATGCCCTCGGCGCCGGTCCAGTTGTTCGAACCCAAGGAGGAGGGAGGCAAGGAAGAGGTCGCCCCGTAGGCCCATGGCCGCAGCGTCACTTCCCCTCCCACATTCGATCTTTTGTTAGAAACCGCCAAGGCCGCCACCGCAACCCTCGTCGTCCATCCGCGCCTCAAGACGCGCGGATACCGGGAAGACGGGACGGATGAGCGCGCGCGCCTCGAGGAAGCCCAGGGCCTCGCGGCCGCCATCTCGCTCGACGTGCGCCACGCCGAGTCCGTGACCATCGCCAAGCCCAACCCGGCCACCTTGCTGGGCGAGGGCACGGTGGAGCGCATCGCCGGGCTGGTGAAGGATTTCGAGATCCAGCTGGTAGTGGTCGACGGCCACCTCTCGCCCGGCCAGCAACGTGCCCTCGAGAAGGCCTGGAGCGCCAAGGTCATCGACCGCACCGGGTTGATCCTGGAGATCTTCGGCGCCCGCGCCCGGACCCGCGAAGGCCAGCTACAGGTGGAACTCGCGCATCTGAACTACCAGAAGAGCCGCCTGGTGCGGAGTTGGACCCACCTGGAGCGCCAGCGTGGCGGCTTCGGCTTCCTCGGCGGCCCCGGCGAAACCCAGATCGAAATCGACCGCCGCCTGATCGGCGACCGCATCGCGCGCCTGAAGAAGGAACTCGAGACCGTCACCCGCACGCGCGGCCTGCACCGCGAAGCGCGCCGCCGCGTGCCTTATCCGATCGTCGCCCTGGTGGGCTACACCAACGCCGGCAAGTCGACCTTGTTCAACACGCTCACCGACGCCGAAGTGACCGCCAAGGATCAGCTGTTCGCGACCCTCGATCCGACCATGCGCAGCCTCAAGCTGCCCTCGGGACGCAAGGCGATCCTGTCCGATACCGTGGGCTTCGTGTCCGACCTGCCGCATGAACTGGTCGCCGCTTTCCGCGCTACCCTGGAAGAGGTGCTGGAAGCCGACGTCATCGTCCATGTACGCGACATCGCCCATATCGAAAGCGACGCGCAGAAAAAGGACGTCGAACAGGTTCTGAACCAACTCGGCATCGAGATCGGCGAGGAGGGGGCGAGCAAGCCTTTGATCGAAGCCCTCAACAAGATCGACATGCTGGACGCGGACGCCCGTGGTGCGGTCAGCGCCGCAGCCAAGCGAGATCCGTTCGAGGTCGCCTTGTCCGCATTGACCGGTGAGGGGACCGAAGAACTGCTCGAGGCTATCGATCGGGAATTGTCGCGCCACAAAAAGGCGCTCGATATCAATGTGCCGCTCGAGGATGGCGAGACCATTGCCTGGCTGTACCGGCGCGGCGAGGTGCTGTCGCGCGAGGACGGCGAGCACGGCGCGCGGCTGACGGTGTTGCTCGACGAGGCGGACGTGGCCCGCATGCGGAAGCGCGGCTTCGACCTTCAGCGCGCGGCGGAATAGGTGGCGGGGACCGCCACCCTGGTGAGCGCGGTATGCGCGGCGCTCACCGAGATCGCCCAGGGCATCATCCTGCCGCGCTACAGGCAGTTGGGCGAAGGCGACGTGCGCGCCAAGACCAGCGCCACCGATCTGGTCACCATCGCCGACGAGGAAAGCGAGCGGGCGCTGGCGCCCCGGCTCATGGCGCTCTTGCCCGGCGCGAAGGTGGTGGGCGAGGAGGCGATCGCCGCCGATCCGTCCGCGCTGCCCGGGTTGCTGTCGCACGATCCGGTCTGGATCGTCGACCCCATCGACGGCACGCTCAACTTTGTCCATGGCCGCGACACCTTCGCGAGCGTGGTCGCGCTGGTGAGCCAGGGCGAGACCGTCCTGGGCTGGATTCATGATCCGCTCACCGGCCGCACCGTCTGGGCCGAGAAAGGCAAGGGGTGCTGGCGGCGGCCGCTCAAGGCGGTCTCGGCACCCAGCGACACGCGCCTGCGCCTTCCCGGCGACGTCACGCGTCCGGGCGTCGATCTCAAATCCCTCAACGCCGCGCTCTACGACAAGAAATTCGCCGGCGCCAAGGGTGCCTTCGCGCGCAACGCCAACCAGGGCAGCGCCGCGCACGACTACTGGGCGCTGGCGGAAGGGCGGCTGCATATCTCGGGCTACAAGAACCTGAAGCCCTGGGATCACGCTGCTGGCGTGCTGATACACGCGGAGGCGGGCGGCTATGGACGGCTGCTCTCGGGTGCGCCTTACAATCCGGTGGTTGCGGGACAGACGGGAATTCTATCGGCGCCTTCGCCGGATATTTGGCAGCGGGTGGCTGCGCTGACGCAACCGAATCCGTGACGGCCATCGTCATCAAGTGCGGCGGCCTGCCACAATTGATGCCCAGGTTCCGCCGCAGTGGGTTGTTACAGTTTTTGGTGTGCGAAAGCTGAACCCCAATCCGGTGCACAGGAAAATGTCTCCCAAAGTGAGAGTCGGTGCCTTGTTGTCGGCCGCGGCCTTTGCTTTCGCGGCCTTCCCCGCCGCCGCCCAGAGTGACATTCAATGGGATCCGTACCGCGCCGGCCCGCAGGCGGGATATGTCGCGGCGCGCGAAGCGGAGTCCCTGGTGGCGCCGATCGCGCTGTTCCCGGACACCCTCGTGGCCCAGATCCTGATGGCCGCCACATACCCCTATGACATCGAGGATGCCGCCGCCTGGGTGGCCGATCCGCGCAACAGGCGCCTGGTCGGCTACGCGCTTGCCGATGCGCTGGAGGACATGGACTGGGATCCCTCGGTGAAGGCGCTGACTTCGGCGCCCGAAGTCCTGCGCATGATGGACGAGCGCCGCGATTGGACCCAACGCCTGGGCCAGGCCTTCATGGCCGACCAGGGCGGGGTGATGGACGCCGTGCAGCACCTGCGCCGACAGGCGCGCGCGGCAGGCCGCCTGTACTCCGACCGCTACCGCCGCATCGTCGACCGCGGCGGCGAGATCATCATCGAGCCGGTGTCGCCGTCCGAGATGTATGTCGCGTTCTACGACCCGGCCATTGCCTTCGGCGCTTGGGCATATCCCGAGTACCCGCCGTATTATTTCCCCCGCGTCTACTACGACATCGTGCGCCCGGTCCCGATCGTCGCCCCGCTGTGGGGCTGGAGCAGCTGGGACTGGCGCGGCCGTCACTTGCGTCTCGATGTCGGCCGCTGGCGGCAGCTCAGCCACGACCGTCCGAATGTGATCGTCGGCAATACCTGGCATCACGATCCGGGCCGCAACCAGGGCCGCCAGTTCCGCGGCGGCCTGGACCGCACCAACTTGGGCCGCCCCGATTTTGGCCGCCCCGATTTTGACCAGGCCGATCCAGGCCGTGCTTGGAACCCGCGCGGCAACGATCGCCGCGACAATGACCGTTGGGGCGGCAACCGCGTCCGCGGCGACGAACCTTCGGTAAATGCCGGCCTCAATCCGTTCTTCCATGGGCGTGGCCCCGGCCTGAACCAGGACACCAATCAGCGTTGGCGCGGCCCGGAGAATCGGGAGCGCGATGACCGGAATGGGCGTCGGGAAGCTTCGGTCAATCCGGGCGCGGCTCCCGGACCTACGCCTGACGTCAATCGCCAGCGCTTCAACGGACGCGGGTTGATGGGGTCACGCGAGGAGTTCAACCGCCAGGGGCGCGGCGATGAGGGCCGTCAGTGGCGTCAAGACCTCAACGTCAATCCGGCGCCGCTACCGCAGGCGCAGCCCGCGCCGGTCCCGCAACCCGAGGGGAACCGCTTTGGCCGAGGTGGAGATCGTGGTGAGGGCCGCGGCTGGCAGCGGCGCGAACAGGTCAACCTGAATCCCACGCCGGCGCCGCAGGCTCAACCGAGCTTCCCGCAGCCGAATTTCCAGCAACCTCATTTCCAGCAGCCAAATTTCCAGCGAGGCCGCGACAACGAGCAAGCCAACGCCGGTGGCGAATTCCGGGGCAGGGGCCGTTTCGGCGGTCAATTTCAATCGCCGCAGGCCGCGCCTCAACCGCTGCCGCAGGCGCAACCGCAGAACAGTGACACCAACCGGGATCCACGCCGCTTCCACGGCCGGGGCCGGGGTGACGATCCGGCCCGCTAGCCGGCCGCGGGAATCAAAAGCCTCCGTATCCCTTGGATGCGGAGGCTTGTGCTTTTAGGGATTACCGCTTGCCGTCGTCCTGTTCGACATTCACCCCTTTGCCGCCGCTATAGGCGGGTACGCCGGTGCGCGGATCGACCGCCAGCTTGGCGGACAGGTGCGGGGGGATGTCGGTGAAATCGCGGATGCGCCAATCGTAGATCGTGAAGCCGGGCGCGGGTGACTGCCGCTTGAACTGGGCGTTGCTCTCGGTCACCTCGGCATCGGTGACGACACGGAACAGCCCCTGGGTTTTCAGGCCCACCTCGCCCAGCTGCTTGGCGTAGAGCTTGCCCTGGCCCGAGCCGTTGACCTCGACCGTGGCGCTTTCGGTGGTGCGCACGCGGAAGATCGGCTCCTGGCGGCTGACGAAGGTCACCTGCTGATGCGCGCCGGCGAAGCGCCCGGTGCGCTCATAGCGCACCTGGTAGCGGCCCTTGCCGAGGCTGGTGACTTGCTTGAACCCGTCGTCGCGCTTGAGCTGCTCCATCATCATGCGCTCGTTATCCTTGGCATGCTGCTCGTCGATGGCGCCGCGCGCGATCTGGCCGAACAGCGGCGCATAGGTGAGGACGCCGATATAGGTGATCCCGTAGGAGCCGTCCTTGGTGATGCGCAGCTCGGTCTCGAAATTGTCGGGCACGAAACACGACGAGACCAGGGTGAGGCACAGCAGGACGGCGCACAGGCGCGCGAGGAATTTCATGCGCCGCGCTCCTCATGCTTGGCCTGGACCCAAAGCGCCTCCATTTCTTCCAGGGTCGCGTCGGCGGGCGCGCGGCCCTGGGCCGCGAGCAGGGCCTCGATGCGGCGGAAACGGCGGCTGAATTTCTGGTTGGTGCCGCGCAGCGCCATGCCCGGATCGATCTCGGCCTTGCG
>JAIBCD010000080.1 GCA_019694335.1 Rhodospirillaceae bacterium
CGAACAACAGGTCGCCGATCTCGTCGGTGAGCTCGGTGGTGGCGCCCTCCTGTCCAAGGTTGGCAGCCGCGAATTCCGCGGCCACCTCTTCGAGTTCCTCGTGGATTTTTCCGATCACGTCCTTGGCATCGGTCCAGTCGAAGCCGACCCGCGCGGCGCGGCGCTGGAACTTCTCGGCCTGTTTCAGGGCCGGCAGGCCTTCGGGCAGGTTGTCGAGCACGGAGGCCGGAGCAGGGGCCTCGCCGGCGGCTTCGGCCTTGGCCCGGGCCGCCTGGTGCGCGGCCGCGCGTTCCTGGGCTTTCAGGTTCTCCCAGGCCACGGTCTGGGCGGCGGCGTCCGGGATCGAGGCTTCGCCGAACACATGTGGGTGGCGGCGGATCATCTTGGAACAGATCGCCTCGACCACGTCGGAGAAGCGGAACGCTCCAGCTTCCTCGGCCATGCGGGCGTGGAACACCACCTGGAACAGAAGGTCGCCAAGCTCGTCCTTGAGGCCGGCCAGGTCGCTGCGGGAGATGGCGTCCGCCACCTCATAGGCTTCCTCGATGGTGTAGGGGGCGACGGTGGCGAAGGTCTGGGCGATATCCCACGGGCAGCCGCCGGGGTCGGTCCTCAGCCGCGCCATGATGGCGAGCAATTCGTGAATGTCTTTAAGGCTCTGACCGGGCCGGGACGGGGCGGGAACATGGGGTGGAACGGAACTCATAACCCTGCTCATACCACAGGGGGCCGGCAAAGTCGGCGCTCACACATACGTCAGTGGGTGACCGGGGGGTATCCACATGCCGCAGGAACAAATGGACGCATGCGTCGTTCTCCCCAGGAACGGACCACCAGGATTGCCCAGGTATGTTTATCGCGCTCACGGCGGCCACAACTTCGGCTCAAGCCATTAAAATGGCTTATGATTTTGCCAGCGCCCTGCGCGCGACGGGCTGGCCGCCGGAGAATTTGGGCTATGCCCGGGCGCTGTGGATCGGCGGGGAATACGCCGGCAATCCGCTGTTGGCCTATCTCGATGCCGGTTTTGCCGCGGGCTATCTGGGCGAGTCCATGCCGGTGGCGCAGGATGTCACCGCCGCCGAGCGCGCCCTGGACGAAGGCTTCGCCGATGCCTTGCCGGACGACGGCCCGGTGCCGGCGCGCACCGGCCGCGTCCGCTAATCGGCAGGCGTTCTTGGCCTGAGACCGCGTTGCACGCCTGAGAATGCTTCGCACGGCCCCTGAAGCCCGGCGCCATCAATACGCGCAAAATGTGTTACGGTTTTATGACAGTACGGAAGCATGCCTGGGTGGGGCGCCCGCATGGAACATGACCTGCCGCAAGTCCTCGAAAAGATCGCGCGGAGATGCCGCGACCGCAGCGATGAAGTCAGGTCCAAAATCGAGGCTCAGACCGATCCCGTAACCAGACAACAGCTGACGGACCTGGCGGATGTCTGGGACGAGCTCGCCGCCAGCACCATCCGCGACGCCAACAATCTTCGCAAAAGAGACCCCGATCCAAATGCTCCGGATGGCCGCATCTGAGCTGCGCCTCACGGCCTTGCGTTCATCCGATCCGCGCGACATGCACCCGCAAGCGCATGGTCAGCGAGAGGTGTCGAGAGGGTCTCACGCAACCCAGCTCCGGGCGTAGACGCCTGAGAACGACGGCCAGCGGGGGGATGGATACCATCGTCCGCGAGGACGTATTTTGAAGCGCGGGCGACAGCAAAACCGCACACACGGTTTTATATTTGTCGCATAATGTATAGGCCGCCCCGGATGCGTGATCGGCAGGGCGCATTTTTCTCCTCCTGGTTAAAGACCCTCGATTGCGAATTTTCGTAGCCGCCGAGCGTGGGCGAGGCTGAGCTTGAGGCGTCGCGCAATCTCGGCCAGTTCGATCTTTTCGGAATGCCAGCGCCGGATCAGAGATGCGCGGAGACGTTCCACACGAGTCCGTCGCGCCTCATTCGCGAGCTTGATCAGAATGGCGACGTTAGAGGCGGGCAGGGCGTAGATTTTCGCCGCTACCTCAAGCGCCGTTTTTCCGGCGATGCCCGTTCGCGCCCAACGCCGCAGGGCCGAGGCGCAATGCAATCCGATCAATCGATTTTGGCGCTTTGCCTCGACGATGTCGGGCGGATCAGGGATTGCGCTGAGGCTTGTGCGCTGATTGTCCTGGGTTACCGCGACGCGTCCGGCGACATCTCGAATGAACGCCGCCATCCACGGGTGCTGTCCGTCCTGATGCTGGAAGCCAAAGACGCGGATTTCGCCGCTATCCGGCGACGCAAAGACCACTGCGCCTTGAACCCAAACGTGAATGGTATCGGGTCGCGCGATGCCGCCGAGTATCGCGTGCACCCGAGCGAGCACCTCTGGCGGTGCGCTTAGCGCTTGAAGGGGTAGGGGACCGCCGTTATCGTCCCCGCCCGTAGACGACTTCATAGAAGCACCTCGGTTTTTCTATAGAGCTGCGTCAACAGCTCCACGGTTGTCTCGAACACGAACGGCTCAGGTCTCGCGATCTGAGCCGTTTTCTTTCCTCACAAACATGAGTCGTAACGAAGGCATCCATAAAAGAGGCCGAACACCATAGTCCCAGCTGCACTGGCTAGACCTACGAATGCCATGCGAAAGATAGGGAGCGGCCACTCTTCCCAAGCTACCCACATAGCGAGCACGGCGGGCGGAAGGAACTGCCCCCAAAGAGCAAATTCATCGGCAGGCATCCAAAGGTAAACCCATAGGAACTGAGACACCGGAGCAACCGCGAACCAAAGCGACAAACGTCCACCGCCCGCCACTTCCTCCTGTTGGTGCATCATGAGTCGTCGCCTTGCGTCTTTTGCGCAACGGCGTTCGACACCTCATCCTTGGCGAGCCATGTCCGCTTCGCGTGCGAAATTTCACCGCGCACGAGTTTCCAGAACTCTTTGGTCTTTTCGGCGAAAGCGTAAATGTAACTCTTCCGAGATAGGTCGGTGGTGAGCTCCATTTGCTCTCGGAAATTTACGCCTAATATCTTTTCGTATTTGTTGAGGGTCGATCTGTTGTGCGCCAAAAGGAGCACTTTCCAGCCTACGACCTTGCCGAGAAACAGCGCGCCGATTGCGGCTTCAAGCGTCGGCACGTAGCCGTGGTACTTGGCCACGGCTTCATGAATGGCCGCGTTTAGCTCCGCATCTGTGAGTTTTTTAGCCATACGACCTCGACCCTATTCCGCGACACTCTAGTAGATATCCAAAATCTACGAAAGTAGATTTTTATGATCTACGGGTGCCTGGCCCCGCATAGGGGAGCCTGACAGCCCTGGCAGCTATTGTCACATGGGCGGCCGCTCGCGGGGTAAAGAGGGGGCGGAGTGTTATGCGTTGGTGTCAGTTTTATTTTGAAACGACAGCGGGCATTTCCGTTATGGGCGAATTTAACTACACCCATTTGAAAGATTGGCAGTCTATCGCGGAAGGCAGTGCCCGATTGGTTGAGTCTTGGATCGTGAGGGAAGAGAAATAACTTTGGTGAATGGATTCGAAGTGGGGAGGAGGGGCGCTTGCTTAGGGGGCAGGTTTTGCCATTAGCCAAAAGCCCGCCGAACTAAGAGCTCCACACAGGGCGCAAACGAAAAAGCCCACGAATTCAGGATTCCCACCTGCGATTTGAGGAGACCATTCCCGCAAAAGGTAGGCCGCCACCACTCCAATCACTCCACCACCGAAAGCAAAAGCGGTAAGCGACCGCCACTGCAATTTGCGTAAGGCCATATACATTGGAATTCCCAGCACGATGGTGGCGGGCACCGTAATTAGGGAACCCAAAGCAAGAGACCAGAACAGCGCGCTAAAGCTAAGTTCGCGGGAGCTGGCTGTGATGATCGTAAGGGCCGCCCACAAAATAGATGGCATCAAGAACGGCGTGACCGCAAAGGCCACGAGCACCCGAGTTTTCGATGGCGTACCGGTTTGCATGTGCAAGGCTCGACCAGATCGGCAGCGGCTATTGATATGATACTACCACGAACACCCCCAAAGCCACTTTGCTCCCTCCGCATTGAGATTGTTCTTGTGAAAAACCAATGCGGCCCCATGCGAGTCGAATAGCTCCATAAGTTTTGCGTCTACAGCAACGTGGAATGGTAGCATCGCCACGATCTTGGGGACGACGATACCCCGTGATCGCTTGTACCGATGATCGCCCTGGTCGTGACCGCTCTCTATGTCCTTAGTGATGTATTTTGACAGGTAGCGAGCGAGCTTCGGCAACGGTTGCCGTTTGAAAGATACATCGATGTTTCCTTCGGAACTGCCAATAGCTTGATGCCACATCGAGCGTAGAGCTTTGACGTCCTGGAAGCCGTGCACGGCAACGTGGATATGGATCGCACCACGCTTCTGACGCTCTAAGACCGCGATGAAAGAGTAGGGGGCTCCGCGCCGCCATTTGCGGACAAGGCGCATGAAGCGGGCAAAGTGTTGCCATGCCAGCCGCGGGCAGGTCTGATTGGCCCGGTAAGTTAACGTCAGTAGATGATCGAGCTGGGCAGCCATGATGGTCTGCCGAACAGTTGTTCGAGCGCGCCGCACGGCGCGTTTTTTATTTTCCTCAATTTGCTCCGGGGTTTTCTCCTCCAAGCCTGGATTGGCCGGGCGGTGCTTTCGCTCGTGCCTCTTGATCGTTACTGAGGCCTCCACCAGTCCTTCGCCGTAGTCTCGCAGCACCATCCGATAGCCGACCTCTGGGGCCTCGCTGTCCACCCGGTCGCAAATCGTCCCCGTATCAAGTCTAGAAGAAGCGGGCTCCGGTGCCTGCGCGGGGCGCGCCTGCGGCGCGCTCCCGCTCCGTCCCCGTCGCGCGCCACTCTTGCCGTCCTGGCGATGTCGATCATTCGACCTCCCTGACCGCGCTCCTGGCCCTTTGCTAGGCAATGAAGGACGGGAAGGGGCTTGGCGTCCCTCAGACGCCGGGACCGGCTTTGTGGGGTGTTCCTGGCTCATGACTCACCCGTCGCAGGCAAGCTCGTGCCAGGCTCAGCGGGCAGGGTGGTAGCCTCGGGGGCGCGGACGGCTACGAAGGACGCGTAAGCCCCATCAGCGCTCGCCCAATTTTGGGACACCTCCCAATCGGCGCTGATGTAACGGACTTCTTCGGAGAGCGTGCCTCGACCCCTCCGAACCACGCTCCACGCGCGCGGATTTATATTGCCGTCAGCGGCGCCCCCGAACTCCTTGGCGAGTGCTTCGAGAACGTCAGCCACTGCACGGGCGGTCTCCGCCATGCGCAGCAGCCCAAGTTTGCGAACCGCCCGGACCTCAATGGTGATGGACTGGGTGGGCTGGTCATCGACCGCCAAAAGGTCGGTTGGGTGGTGCAGGGGGTTGGGAGGGATCATGAACGATCCCCCGCCGGCACCGTTCCCCGGAACCGCTCAAGTTCCACCGGGTTGGCCCTCAAGTCCCGGATCAGGTCCTTTTGGGTGGCAAGGATCCGCCCGACCTGGTGAGGTGTCAGGCGGTGCTCTTTGGCGATCTGCCGGTTACTGACGCCCTGGAAATAGCGCCGGACGATCTCAAGGTTTCGCCGGGCTTTGACCTCCTGGCCGAAGGCCTGGCAGATCGTGTTCAGGTGCTGGACCGTAACCCCGTACTCGACGGCCAGCTGGCGGACGATGGCCGGGCGCTGACCCGGACCGTTCGACCGGCGGGCGACCTCGGCCTGGACCTTTTGGGCCAAGGCGATCCAGTCCTCGCGGTTCTGGTCACATTGCCGGTCGGTCTCGGCGCGCTGGACCTGGCTCCGGGCGGCGTCTTCTTTCCGGGCACGGACCGCCGACTGGATGGCAGCGATGATGGCCGTCCCATGGTCGGCCAGCGCCTCGGCTACTTCCCAAGGCAGATCGAGGGTGACCCGGCATAGGTTGCCAAGCGGGTTCACGGAGCCGCTCATGGCGAGCCTCCGGACCGGGCAGCCGGGTTAGGACGGTGGCGGGTTGGGGCTCGGTTTTGGCGGCGGCCAGATGCGAACAGGCACCGAACAGGATGATGCCTTTTGTCGCATAATGTATATTATGTACCTCATGAAGATACATAATATTGGGGGTTTGTGTGTTGTGTTTGCTGTGGTTTCAGTCTGGGGCTATGGCGAAGACTGAGTCGTCCAGGGTGAACATCGGCTTTGGCGGTACGCCGGCCATGGCGAAGATCCGGGTCATGGCGGCCTCGGCCTCGTCGGCCGAGACCGTGAACTTCTCCCGCTGAGCGGCGGACCGGTTCAGGCGCTCCCACTTTATGCCCGCCAAGCCGCCGGGTTCGGGCAGTAGCCTGGCGATCGTCTGGGCGGTCGCCTTCGCGCCGTCTGGCGGAAACAGATCCTGGACCCGTCGGGCCCGGAATGCCGCGCCGGTCCGGTCGCCCCGGCAGAATGCAGCAATCGCGGCGGCGGCCTCGCTGGCGGTGGCGACGCCTGGGGTGATCGTGCGGAGGATCAGGCGCTCGGCCCAGGGATCGCTGGGGCTCAGGTTCAACGCCGGCGTCCCCAGAACCGCGGCTTCCAGACCCGTGGATGAGTCCGAATGAACCATCAGCTTGGCGTGCTGAATCCAGGGAATTGGATCGGAATGGCTGACCACCGTTACCCGCAGCCGGTCCCGGTACTTTTCCTGCCAGAATTCGGCCCGCTCGCTGGGGTGCGGCCGAACCACCAGATCTACGTCGGTCTCGGCCTCGACCCGGTCGATCAGGGCTTCGGTTTCGCGGAAGGCCGCCTTTTCAAAAGCCAGGCGGTCGTCCGGCAATGCCTTATGGGCCGGGTTGGTCAGGTCCAGGCGGCTGCCCGTGACGTAGATCTGGACGGCCTTATCCAGATCGCCCCACAGGCTGTTGATGAAGCCGAAGCCCAGGTTGAACAGAATGTATGGCTCGGGTTTGGGGCGCGCGGTCCTGGTCTTGAGCAGAAGGTCCATGCGCGCCGTGCCGCTCACCGTGGTCTTGCCGCGGGCCATGGGGAACGCGGCCTCCACGGCCTGGGCATGGGCCGCGTTGAGCGCCAGGAAGGAATCGCAATAGTCGAAGGTCCGGGCGTCGGCATTGGCAGGCGCCAGCGCCGGCACCCAGGGCAAGGCCTCCTCGTCCGCCGCCACCACCTTATGCCCGAGGCCCGCGCACTTCTGCATGGCATCGGCCTGAATGTTGTTGGCGGTCTTGAACAGGTAACAGCCGCGCGGCGCCGCCGGCGCGGCGAAAATCAGGCCCCAGTACTGGCCGACCACCACGTAGTACCCCAGCTTGATGAGTTCCGCGGCGATCAGCAGCCGTGATTCAAAATCACGGCCTTTGAGCTCGCAGGTCAGATAGGCGATCGGCGACATCATGCCGGTAGCCTTATGCGGGCTGGGAAAATTTGACTAGGGTTGTTTACGTACGTTTGGTTCCAGGCCCGCAGGCTTCCGTTGGGCCGGTCTTCGCTGGGATTGGTCCCGGGGCGCCAGCAACCCCGGACCGGCTGTACGACCTGGCCTTCGGGGGGCTGATCTGGCCCTTGGAGGAACGTCCAAGGCTATCGCCGGCCTTGGAGTTCGCTACGTTAGACCTCGATGGTCATTCCGTCGAACCCGGGCGTGATGCCAACCGGGAGCAAGTGCTCTATCATGGCGTCGTAGTCCAGGTCGGTGCTCATGTGGGTGATCACCGTGCGGGCGGGCTTGAGGTCGCGCGCCCAGGCCAGCACCTGCTCGACATTGGCGTGGGTCTTGTGGGGAGCCCTTTGTAGAGCCCCGACGATCCACAGTTTGGCGCCGCGGATGACTTCCATGGACTCCGGCGGCAGGCCCCGCAGGTCGGTCGAGTAGGCGAAATCGGCGAACCGGTAGCCGATGCTGGTCGAATAGCCGTGGTCCTGGATGAACACCCTGGCGGTGACCGCGCCGAGGGCGATCTCCTCGCCCGGGGCGATCACATGGGGGATCAGCCAGGGCCGGAAGATCTCGGCGCCCGGGGGGATGCCCTGGAACGCATAGTCGAAGCGGTCTTCCAGCACCTGCATGGTCTCGGCCGTGCCGTAGATCGGCAACGGGCCGCCCATGGCCCGGTTCACCTCGCGCAGTTCGTCGAGGCCGTGGATATGGTCGGCGTGGGCATGGGTGATCAGCACCCCGTCCAGGCGCCTGACGCCGGCGCCGAGCAACTGGTCGCGCAGGTCGGGCGAACAGTCGATCAGGAGCGTCGTGCCCCCCTCTTCCACCAATATGGACGCTCGCCGGCGGCGGTTCTTGGGATTGGCGGGATCGCAGCGTCCCCATCCTTGGGAGACCGTCGGCACTCCCGCCGCGGCGCCGCAGCCCAGGATGGTGATCTTCAAGCTTTCGCCTTCGCGAACAGGCGGAAGAAGTTGGCCGTGGTCGCGGCGGCCAGGTCTTCCCGGGTCACGCCCTTCAATTCCGCGACCAGGTTGGCGGTATGCACCACATAGGCCGGCTCGTTGGTCTTGCCCCGGTGTGGGATGGGCGCGAGGTAGGGGCTGTCGGTCTCCACCAGAATTCGTTCCAGCGGTGTCGCCTTCACGACCTCGCGCAGGGCTTCGGCCTTCTTGAAGGTCACGATGCCGGAGAACGACAGGTAGAATCCCATTTCGAGAGTCTTTTCCGCGAGTTCCGCGCCGGAGCTGAAGCAATGGATGACGCCGGGGAACGCGCCCTTGGCCTGTTCCTCGGCGAGGATCGCCGTGGTGTCGGCGTCGGCATCGCGGGTATGCACGATCACCGGCAGCTGGGCGGCCCTTGCGGCGTCGATATGCACCCGGAAGCTCGCGGCCTGTTCGGCGCGCGGACTGTGTTCGTAGAAGTAGTCGAGGCCGGTCTCGCCAAAGGCGACGACTTTCGGGTGCTCGGCCAGCGTGAGTAGCTTGCCGACGTCGGTCGCGGGCTCCACCCCGGCCTCATGGGGGTGGATGCCGACCGAGCAGGACACCTGGTCGAAGCTTTCGGCGATGCCACGCACCTTCTCGAAGGTCGAGAGCTTGGTGGAGATGGTGAGCATATGCCCGACCCCGGCGTTGCGGGCGCGGGCGATTACGCCCGAGGCGTCCGACACCAGTTCCGGGAAGTCCAGGTGGCAATGGCTGTCTACTAACATGGGGCAACCAGCATCAGGGGCCCTTCCCCGCCTTGGGCTCGCCGTAACGCGGGAACACGCCTTCGGGCGTCGGCAGGCCGATGCCGCCCTTGAGGGCGTGGGCCGGGGTCAGGTGCGCGAAGGTCCGCGCCTCCGGTGCGACCGCCAGCTGGTCGAGCATCTTGGCGGCCGAGGTGGGCATGAACGGCTGGATCAGGATGGCGATGTGGCGCACCGTTTCCGCCAGCACCCACAGCACGGTGTTCATGCGCGCCGGGTCGGTCTTGCGTAAGGACCAGGGCGCCTGTTTGTCGACATAGATATTGGCGTCGCGCACCACGCCCCAGACCGCCTCGATCATGTCGTGGAAGGCCTGGCGCTCCATGGCGTCGCGGCATTGGGCCAGGAGGCCGTCGCAAGCCGTCAATAGCGCCCTGTCATCGGGCGTGAAATCGCCCGGCGCAGGCAGGACGCCGCCCAGGTTCTTGGCGATGAACGACAGGAACCGCTGCGCCAGGTTGCCGAGCGCGTTGGCCAGTTCGCCGTTGATGCGCCCGGCGATGGCGGCCTCGCTGAAGTCGCCGTCGTTGCCGAACGGAACTTCGCGCAGCAGGAAGTAGCGGATCTGGTCCAGGCCGTATTTCGCCACCATGGCGTTGGGATCGATGGCGTTGCCCAGGGACTTGGACATCTTCTGGCCTTCCACCGTCCACCAGCCGTGGGCGAACACCCGTTTCGGCACGGGCACGTTCGCGGCCATCAGGAAGGCCGGCCAGTAGACGCAGTGGAAGCGGATGATGTCCTTGCCGACCATGTGCATGGCGAAGGAGTCCGGGCCGCTCCAGAACGCCTGGAAATCGGCGGTGTCGTCCGGGTAACCCAAGGCGGTGATGTAATTGGTGAGCGCGTCGATCCAGACGTACATGACGTGCTTGGGGTCGTTCGGCACCGGGATGCCCCAGGAGAAGGCCGTGCGCGAGATCGACAAGTCCTGCAGGCCGCCTTTGACGAAGCTGTAGACCTCGTTGAACCGGCTCTTGGGGCCGATGAAATCCGGGTTGGCGTCGTAGAACGCCAGCAGCTTGTCCTGCCACTGGGACAGCGGGAAGGAATAGTTCTCCTCCACCATCCATTCGACCGGGGCGCCCGAGGGGGCCACCTTCTCGCCGGCGGCGTTGGTGACCAGCTCGCCCTCGTCGTAGAACGCTTCGTCGCGGACCGCGTACCAGCCCTCGTATTTGCCGAGGGTGATCTGGCCGGCGGCCGTCAGCTTTTCCCACAAGGCCTGGCAGGCGCGCACATGGCGCGGCTCGGTGGTGCGGATGAAGTCGTCGTTGGAAGCGCCCAGGGTCTTGGCGAGGTCGCGGAAGTTCTGCGAGTTCTGGTCGCACAGTGCCTGGGGCGTCATGCCCTTCTCGGCGGCGGCCTTGGCGACCTTCTGGCCGTGCTCGTCGGTGCCGGTCAGGAAGCGCACCTTGAAGCCGTCCAGGCGCTTGAAACGCGCGAGTACATCGCAAGCTATGGTCGTGTAGGCGTGGCCGATATGGGGCTTGTCGTTGACGTAGTAGATCGGCGTGGTGATGTAAAAAGCCCGGCTCACGCGGGGTACTCCAGGAAAACTAGTTTCGCTCGAACTTGAGCAGCTCGACCTTGAACTGCAGGGCCGATCCGGCCGGGATAGGGCCGGCCGGGGCATCGCCATAGCTCAATTCCGCGGGCAGGACAAACAGCCAGGTCTCGCCGGGGCGCATCATGGGGATGGCCTCGCGCCAGCCGGGCACCACCTCGGCCAGGGAAATCGTCAGCGGCATGCCCCGGGCATAGCTGCTGTCGACCACCTTGCCGGTGATCAGCTTGACCTCGTAGTTGACCGTTACCACTGAGTCGGCGCGCGGCCCGGGCGCATCGGGATTTTCGCGCTGTTTCGGGGCCAGGAATTGCAAGCCGCTCGGGGTCTTCTTCCAGTTCATGTGAAAGTAGTTTTCGCGCAGGAAAATCTCCTGCGCTTTCAGCCACTTTGCATGCAAATCCTCAGCCGCCGTCGCAGGCAGGGTCAGGCTGAGAAAAACACCCAGGAAAACAGCGGTCCGAAGCATGGGAATTGATAGCGCCGTTAGGCGGCGCTGGGAACCCCGGCGGCGGCCTGTTCCACCATCCACAGCATCAGCATCAGGGACCGTTTGCGGTCGAGGTTGATGGCCTCGGTGCGCCGCGCCTGGGCGTTCACTTTGTCCCAGACCTCGGCCCAGGCGGCGGGCGGCGCGGCGGCCAGCAGCCGGCGCGCGAGTTCCGCCTCGCCCGGCACAATCTCGCCCAAGGTATCCAGGGTTCCCTTGGCCCCGGCGGCGATCATCCGTCCCAGCCACCAGGACAGCAGGCCCGCGAGCGTGCGGAACACGTCGCCCTTGAGCGCCTGGTCCGACAGCGCATGCAGCCGCGATCCGGAGAATTTGGGGGCGTCCTTGAGCAGCCCGATCAGATCCTTGAACAGGGCGACACCGCCCTCTTCCGCCAGTTCCAGGGCGCGGCCGATGGAGCCGTCCGCCAGCACCGCCAGCGCCTTCATGGCGCCTGAGTCCAGGTCGGGGCGGTAGCGGTTCAGGAGGGCGTTGACCTGGTCCTTGGCGAGCGGGCGCAAATCCAGCCGCCGGCAGCGCGAGCGGATGGTGGGCAGCAGGCGGTCGGGGTTATGCGCCACCAGGAACAACAACGCCTGTTTGGGCGGTTCCTCGAGCACCTTGAGCAGCGCATTGGCGGCGTTGGTGTTCATCTCGTCGGCGGCGTCGACCACCACTGCACGCCATCCGCCCTCGGCCGGGGTCATGGACATGAAGCCGCCGATGCCGCGCACTTCGTCCACGCCGATCACGGTCTTGCGCTTGGTCATCTTGGCGTCCGACCAGGGGCGTTCGATGGCGCGGAAGTCGGCGTGGCCGCCCGAGGCGATGCGCCGGAACACCGGATCCTCGGCCGACATGGCGAGCGACGGCGGCGGGCCCCCGAACATGTCCGCCGTGCCGTTTTGCGCCAGGGCATAGCGCGCCATGCGGTAAGCCAGGGTCGCCTTGCCGATGCCGCGCAGGCCGCAGATCAGCCAGGCGTGGGCGACGCGCCCCGCGTTCCATGCGCCGAGATAGGCGCGCTCCGCCGCCTCATGCCCCATGAAATAGGGATTGAGCCGGGGATCGGGGACCGTGGGTTCTGCGGCGTCGTCGGCCATTGTTTCAGCGGGCGGCGTTGCAGCGCGCTTCGGCGGCGTCGCGGCCGGCTTCCTGCAGCATGAAGAAGCGCTGCAGGCCGGTGTCGTAGTAGGTGGTCACCATGTCGCAGCCCCCCGCCGGCATGCGCGGCAGTTTGCCGTAGCTGGTCAGGAATACGCCGTCCAGGCCGTCGACCGGCTTGGCGCCGTCGATGATGCGGGCTTCGGACAGCTTGGCCTTGCGCACATAGACGCCGGCGATCAGCTTGCGGCCCGCCAGGTCGCCGGGGGCATAGTAGCGTGCATAGTCGGCGACCGTGCCCGCGCCGTCCGGCAGGGTGACGGTCTGTTCGATCTTCCTGATGGCGTCCGGTGTCACGGCGTCCTTGCCGTCGGCCATGCCGGCGATCAGCACCTGCGCTTGCGCGGCCGCCGAAAACAGGATGGGGGCAACCATCGTGGCGGCCAGCGCCGCAAAACCTACTCCGCGCATCACCCTCTCCTCAGCCCAGCAAAGGCGTCACGGCGGCCATCACTTCGGCATGAACCTGATCCAGGCCCTTCGTGCCATCGACGATCTTACAGCGGGCAGGCTCGGCGGCGGCAAGCGCCAAAAAGCCCTGGCGCAGCCGTTCGTGGAAGGTCCGGTCCATGTTTTCGTAACGGTTCTCGGCCCCGCCCCGCCCGGCGGCGCGTTTCAAGCCGATCTCCAGCGGCACGTCGATGATCACGGTCAGGTTGGGCCGGAAATCCCCGGCGGCGGCGCGGTACAGGCTGTCCAACACCGCCCGGTCGATGCCGTGACCGTAGCCCTGATAGGCGATGGTGGAGTCCACGAAGCGGTCGGAGATCACCACCTTGCCGGCGGCGAGGGCCGGCCACACGGTTTTGACGAGATGGTCGCGGCGCGCGGCGGTGTGCAGCAGCGCCTCGGTGATGCCGTCCCAGCGGCTGGCGGCGCCCTCGACCAATAATTTGCGGATCGCTTCCGCGCCCGGTGCGCCGCCCGGTTCGCGCGTCAGCACGACCTCGCGGCCGCGGGCCTGCAACTGTTCGCCCAGGCGTTTGACCTGGGTGGATTTGCCCGCGCCCTCGCCGCCCTCGAAGGTGATGAACAGGCCGGGCAAGGCGCTACTTCTTGGCCGGTTCGGCCTTCGCCGCCGGTTGCGCGGTGCCGTTCTGGGGCGCTCCGTTTTGAGGTGGCGGCGGACCGAGGAAGATATAGCTGGCTGCGGCCTTGAGCCGCCCGACCAGGCCCAAACGCCCAACGTCGGCGGCAGCCTGGAGCGGGATCTCGATCGGCTGCAGGTCGCGCGCGGTCACGGTGAGCTTGCCGAGCGTGGTGCCCTTGGCGATCGGCGCCGGGACCGGGTTGTCGTAGACCACCTTCACTTCCATGGACTGGACCGAGGCGCGCGGCAGCGCGATCGCCACGTCCTTGGGCACCACCAGCGGCACGGCGGCGCCGTCGCCCAGCCAGACGTCGGCGTTGGTGACGGTCTCGCCGGCCGTGAACAGCGAGCGGTTGACGAATTCGCGGAAGCCGTAATCCAGCAGCTTGGCGGTTTCCTCGTCGCGATCCTTGATCGAGTTCATGCCGTTGGCCACGAGGATCAGCCGCCGCCCGTTGCGGATGGCGGTGCCGGTGAGGCCGTAACCGGCGATCTCGGTGTGGCCGGTCTTCATGCCGTCGGCGCCCGAGCCGACGCGATAGAGCAGCGGATTGCGGTTGCCCTGCGTGATGTTGTTGTAGGTGAACGAAGTCTCGCTGTAGATCGGGAAGTATTCCGGGAAGTCGACGATGATGCGCTTGGCCAGGATCGCGAGGTCATGGGGCGACATGTACTGCTGGTCGTCCGGCAGCCCGGTGGCGTTGACGAAATGGCTGTTGGTGAGGCCGAGTTCCTTGGCCTTGGCGGTCATGGCCTGGGCGAACGCCTCCTCGCTGCCGGCGATGCCTTCCGCCAGCACGATGCAGGCGTCGTTGCCCGACTGGATGATCATGCCGCGGATCAGATCCTCGACCTTGGCCTTGGAATTGACGTCGAGGAACATGGTGGAGCCGCCGCTGGCGGCCCCGCCTTCCTTCCAGGCGTGGCGGCTGACGGTCAACTGGTCGTCGAGCGAGATCTTGCCGTTCTTCAGCGCCTCGAACACCAGATAGCCGGTCATCAGCTTGGCCATGGACGACGGCGGCATGGGTTTGTCCGCGTCCTTGGCTTCCAGCACGGTGCCGGTCTGGAAATCCATCAGCATGTACTGGCGCGCCTTGATGTCGATGGCGGCATTGGCCGGCCCGGCGAGGCTGAGCGCGACAGCGGCTGGGAGGAAGAACCTGGAATACATGCTCATCTGGATTCACTCGTCAGTGACAGCGAAGACTTAAAAATACTGCCGCGGAAGTATGGCAGCTTTGGGTGCTATTCGCGCACCACTTTGGGTTGGTCGTGGCTGAGGCTCTTGACGCGCTCGAGCAGGGCCTCGGCGGCGGCGGCGCTGGCGAACGGCCCCACCCGCACCCGGTAGATCTGGCCGTTGTTCATGGGCACCGGTTCGATCACCACCGGACCGAGAGCCGTCAGCTGTTCCTCCAGCCGTTGCGCGTTGGCGGGATCGGAGAACGCGCCCGCCTGGATGAAGTAGCCGAGCGGCTGCTGGCCAGGATCGGCGCGCGCGATCTTGGGTTCGGGCAGTTTGGCGGGCGCCTTCGCGCCCGGCTGCTTGGAGACCGGTGGTTTGGACGCGGATTGTTTGGAGTTGGCTTGT
>JAIBCD010000218.1 GCA_019694335.1 Rhodospirillaceae bacterium
CGGGCAGGCCTTCTGCGTCAATCTATCCGTCGACACGTCGTCGCTCGACCTGATGAAGCTCTGCCGCAAGCTGGGCGCGCTCTACATCGACACGGTGGTCGAGCCATGGCTGGGCTTCTATTTCGACAAGAGCGCCGACAATGCCTCGCGCACCAACTACGCGCTGCGCGAGACGGTGCGCGCCGAGAAGGCGAAGAACCCGGGCGGTCCCACCGCGGTCTCCTGCTGCGGCGCCAATCCCGGCATGGTCTCCTGGTTGGTCAAGAAGGCGCTGGTCAACCTCGCTTCCGACCTGCACATGGATTTCGTCGAGCCTGCGGCGGACGACCGTGACGGCTGGGCCCGGCTGATGCGCAAGGCAGGCGTGAAGGGCATCCACATCGCCGAACGCGACACCCAGCGGACCAAGAAGCCAAAGCCGATGAAGGTTTTCTGGAATACCTGGTCCGTTGAAGGCTTCATTTCGGAAGGGCTTCAGCCCGCCGAACTTGGCTGGGGCACCCATGAAAAGTGGATGCCCAAGAACGGCCACGGGCACGCCAGGGGCTGCCAGGCCGCCATCTACCTGGAGCAGCCTGGCGCGAATACCCGCGTGCGCACCTGGTGCCCGACCCCCGGCGCGCAGTACGGCTTCCTCGTCACTCACAACGAGGCGATCTCGATCGCCGACTACTTCACCGTCCGCGGCAAGAAGGGCGACGTGAAGTATCGGCCGACCTGTCACTACGCCTACCATCCGTGCAACGACGCCGTGCTGTCGCTACACGAGATGTTCGGCGCCGCCGGCCAGGCCCAGCCGGAGCACCACGTGCTCGGCGAGAACGAACTGGTGGACGGCATCGACGAACTCGGCGTGCTGCTCTATGGCCACGACCGGAACGCGTACTGGTACGGCTCGCAGCTTTCGCTGGACGAGGCCCGCCGCCTGGCACCCTATCAGAATGCCACGGGCCTGCAGGTCACGTCGGCCGTGCTCGCCGGCATGGTCTGGGCGCTGGAGAACCCGCGCGCCGGCATCGTCGAGACGGACGAGATGGACTATCGCCGCTGCCTCGAGGTCCAGACCCCCTATCTCGGGCCCGTGCGCGGCTATTACACCGACTGGACGCCGCTCGATCACCGGCCCGGGCTTTTCACCGAAGATCTCGACCGCAAGGACCCCTGGCAATTCCGCAACATACTTGTGCGTTGACCGGCGGAAATTGTCGGCATACCGCCGTCGCCTTGCATTCGCCCGCAAATCGGGCGATTGACGGGGCAGGAACGACGAAAGGATTCCTGCCGATGGTCGATCTTTTCCGTGCGATGCGTCTCGTAGCAGTCGGCGGCCTGGCCCTTGCGGCCGCGGCCTGTGTTTCCTCCCCGCCCGGCGGCGGCCCGGTTGCCAATGCGCCGACCGGGATTGAGGGCAATTGGATAGATCCCAATGGGATCCAGGCAACCTTCGCGAACGGCTTGCTTGAAACAAAGACGACCGACACTGGCACAAAGCTTGCTGAGGGCACCTATCGATATATATCCCCTACCCTTGTAGAGCTTAATGTTCGCTCTATAGTTAGGGGAACAGAACAGAACGTTAATTGTGCGCTGGCAAACAATGACACTCAACTAAATTGCACCACTTCAGCCGGCGGCCAATTTGTTTGGCGCCGAGTAGTTACTCCTTCTTAGCCGCAGCGAATGGATTAGTTTTGGCTAGATCACCGCGGTGACCTTCTTCGACGAACTCGAGACCCGCGATCCTCAGGTCCGTGAGGCAACTTTCCTTGCCGCGCTGCCGGCATTCCTTGCTTCTTCTGCGGCCGAGATACCGGGGCTAGCCCGATGGCTTGGCCGCATCGACCTTGCGGGCATAAGCGACCGCCGCGCGCTTGCGTCCCTGCCGGTGCTGCGGAAATCCCGGCTGATGGAACTGCAGGCGGAAGAGCCGCCATTCGGCGGCTTTGCACATCCGGACGCACTGAAGGGCGGCCGTCTGTTCCAGTCCCCCGGACCTATCTGGGAGCCGCAAGGGTTCGGCGTGGATCCCGGCGGCGGCGCGCGTGCCTTCCATGCAGCGGGTGCGCGCGCGGGCGACATCGTCCATAACGCCTTCGCCTATCACATGACGCCGGGTGGCTTCATCCTTGACGAGGGCGCCCGGGCGCTCGGCTGCGCGGTGTTTCCGGCAGGGACGGGCAACACCGATGCGCAGGTGGAGGCTGCCGCCACGCTGCGGCCCTCGGTCTACGCCGGCACGCCGGATTTCCTGAAGATCATGCTCGACCGGTCCGTCGAGATGGGCCGCGACCTCTCGTCCATCCGGATCGGGCTGGTTTCCGGCGGCGCGCTGTTCCCGTCGCTGCGCGAGGAATACCGCCGGCGCGGGGTGGCCGTCCTCCAGTGCTACGCCACCTCAGAATTCGGCGTGATCGCCTATGAGAGCGCCGGCCCGGACGGCGCGCCAAACCCCGGCATGATCGTCAACGAGCACGTTATCGTCGAGATCGTGCGGCCCGGCACGGGCGACCCCGTTCCGGATGGCGAGGTGGGAGAGGTGGTCGTGACCGCCATGAACCCGGCCTACCCGCTGGTGCGCCTCGGCACCGGTGATCTTTCGAGGGTCATTCCCGGGATCTCGCCCTGCGGCCGCACCAACATGCGCATCGCCGGCTGGCTGGGGCGGGCCGACCAGCGCACGAAGGTCAAGGGCATGTTCGTCGATCCCGCCCAGGTCGCCGAGGTCCTGCGCCGCCACCGCGATATCGCTCGGGCGCGGCTCGTGGTGGCGCGCGATGGCGAACGCGACGTGATGACCCTGCGCGCGGAACCCACTGCCGGCGCTGTCCTTGACGCGCCGGCAATCGCGGCGACGCTGAAGGAAGTGACGCTGCTCGCCGGCGCGGCCGATGCCGTGGCCCCCGGCAGCCTGCCCAATGACGGCAAGGTCATTT
>JAIBCD010000081.1 GCA_019694335.1 Rhodospirillaceae bacterium
CAGATCCTGGGCACCGCCCTGGTCGAGGCCGGCCGGCGCGCCGAGGCCCTCGCGCGCCTCGCCACCGCGCTCCAACAACGCCCCGAGGCCGCGAGCATCCTTCTCAATCTGGCGAAAGCCGAAGCGGCGGCGGGCGACAAAGACGCCGCTGAAGTCCTGATCAGACGCGTGCTGGCACGCGATCCCGACAACGCGAGCGCCCAGGCGCTCCTGGAGGCCGCGTCCGGGAATACCGAGATCGTCAAAACGCTCCTGCAGCGCGCCTGGGCGGCGGACAGCATCCACGCCTATACCGAGGCGCGGCGGCACTACGAAGCGGCCCTCGAACTCAGCCCCAGGCATGCCTTCGCCCTGTCGCGGCTGGTCACGATCGACGGCCTCGAAGGCCGGCTGGCGGACGCGGAAGCCTGCCACCATGAGCTGGTCGAAAGTCTGGGTCAGTCGCGCCTCGACGACATCAATTGGACACACCTGGCGTGGATTGCCTATCAGGCGGTGCTGCGGCCGATGCCGCATGCGCTCTATCGGGAAATTGCCGCGGCGATCGACCGGCAGCTGGCGCGACCGCCACAGGCGCCATCCGCCGCCGGGCGGGCAAGCGGGCGACTCAAGATCGGCTATCTGTCGTCAATGCTGCGTGATCACCCGATCGGCCACGTGACCGCCGCGTTGTTCGCGGCGCACGACCGGTCGCAGTTCGAAATTCACGTATTCTACCTGCCCGAAGGACCGGAATCCGCCTTCACCCGGACCATCGCCGAAGGCGCTGAACACTTCATCACCTTGCCGGCGGATGGCGAAGGCATCATCGCGGCCATCGCCGCCCGCGATCTCGACGTCCTGGTTTATCTTGACGGCTACATGGCGCTGGCGCTGCTGCCGGTGGTCGCGGCGCGGCCCGCGCGCAAGCAGGTTTTCTGGCTGGGACACGCCGGCAACTGCGAGCTTTCGGCGATCGATTACGTCATCGCCGACGCCACGGTGGTGCCGCCGGGCGAGGAATCGCTCTATGGCGCGCGTGTGCTCCGGCTGCCCGACACGTATCACTGCGCCTCGCCCCATCCGATCGGCGCGCCCATGACCCGGGCCGAGGCGGGTTTGCCGGAAGACGGGTTCGTATTTTGCGCCTTCAACAATCCGGAGAAGATCGACAGCGCGATCTTCGATGCCTGGATGCGGATCCTCGGGCGCGTCGATGGCAGCGTGCTCTGGATCTCGCGCACGCTCAGCGCGGCGGTGGAGGACAACCTGCGCGCCGCCGCGGCGAAGCACGGCGTCGACGGCGGGCGCCTGGTGTTCGCAGGCAGACTGCCGGACAAAGCCCGGCATCTCGCGCGCCACTATTTATGCGGGCTGTTCCTCGACACGCTCACGCTCAATGCCTCAACCACCGCGCTCGACGCCCTGTGGTCGGGCCTGCCGGTCCTCACCATCGCGGGGCCGCGTTTCGGCGCACGCATCGCGGCGTCCTTTTCGCGGGCCGTCGGCCTCGACGAGATGGTCGTGCCGGACCTCGCCGCCTACGAGGAGCGCGCCGTGCATCTCGCCACCCACCCCGACGCCTTGGCGGCGATTCATTCGCAATTGGCCGAGAACCTCGAAACCCGCCCGTTGTTCGATATCGACAGGTTCTGCCGCGCACTGGAAGCGGGTCTGACCGAGATTTGCGTCGGGCACGGGGCTTCGTAGGTACGGCCGCGAGTTCGAAACGGCGGTCCGAACAACCAGGTTGCGGGCCCGTTCCACAGTCCCGTGCAAAGCCGTTCGGTGTCGAATGTGACCGGCGAACGCGAATCACGTCACGCCGACACTCACCTTCATCAACTTCAATCCGGCCAATGGCTTGACGTATGTCAATGCGAATCGCGGCGCGGCGCGCCACAGTGCGCGGGTCGTTTGTGACGGCCTGGATCGTATTTGTGAGTTTTTTTTTCGTTCGGATTTTTCCTGCCGTACCGGGTCCGCGCGGCATCGCGCGCGACCGTAGTCCGCAGGGCACAGCATACCCATGAGCCCGTTTTCCTCCAGACCATGGTGGCCGACAACACCGCAAGCCGCCGCGACACTCGCCCTATCCCTGCGCGCGAGCGGCTCCTCACGGCAATTGTTCGAGCTGTGCACGGTCGCGGCGGCGTCTCAGGAGTGGGAGATTTTCGCCGGCGCCATGGCCGCGTTGTGCGATGTCGGCGCGCGCAGCATCCGCAACATGGTGGAAACCGCCAAATTCGACAGCAGTTGGGGAATCCTTTACGGCCTGACGTCGATGCCGGCCGACCTGTTTCCCCTGTTCATCGAAGTCCTGAAGGTCGCCCGCCGGTTTCAGCCGGCCGCCGACGAGCGCGCGGCCCGCGCGCAACGTCTCGCGGTATTGCAGCAGGCCCTGTCCAGCCCGGACCTTCAGCTCCTGACAGTGCCGGCCGAGTTTGAGGCCGCCCTGCTGGCATGACGCGTCTCAGGCGGCATTGACCGCCGATGAGGGATGGATCGCGCAGAAGCCTTCGTCGTTGGCGGTCTCGATCGGCAGGTTCCCCAACGCCACCGCGTATTCCCCCGCCATCTCGCGCGGAAACACGAAGCACGGCGTCGGCGCTCCGAGGTTGATGCAAGCGAACGAGTAGAACCGCTGTCCGAGGCCGCGGCCGCGGAAACGCGGCGTCACCCAGGAATAGGAAGCGGTCATCGTGGACTTTTCCAGCATCATGAAGCCGACCAATAGCCGGCCGACACGCGCGGTGAAGATCAGGATGTCGCCGTCGGCATGACGCGCCAGGCGCTCGTCAATCCACGCTGTCTCGCCGCCGGGCGTACCGATGGTCAGCACAATTTGACGGAGTTGCCTGATGAGATCTGGTTGCGCCGCCGCCAACTCCAGCCGGACTTCGGCGGGAACGCGCGGCCCAAAGGCGCTATCAACGAACATATTCGGACTTACCTGACGCTAGCTTTAGGCGAGCTTTCATCCTGCTTGCCAAACACAAAGGACCGGTTAACGGGACATGATTTGCCGCTCCCCAATGCCGCTGAACCGGCCTAATCTGGCCGCCAATTCCTAGAGCTGGCCGCTGCACGCGGCCTGCTCTAGTCCATTGTTTGGTCGCATCGTTTAGCCGAAAACCGGGGACCACTTTTCGGCGCGATGCTCCCGGGGGGGGGCCTGCCCATGCTGATCAACTGCATCGCCTATCAGGACGGCCGCAAGCTGGCCGACATCCCGATCCAGGACATCAGCAAGTATGTGGAACGCCCCGACTGCTTCGTCTGGGTTGCATTGAAAGACCCGTCCAATGCCGAACTCGCCGAAATGCAGCAGGAATTCGGCCTTCATGAACTGGCGGTTGAAGATGCGCATACCGGCCATCAGCGGCCGAAGATGGAGGAATACGGCGATTCGATCTTCGCGGTCATGCACCTGGTCGAGGTGGTGGGCGCGGAACTCAATGTCGGGGAAATCGACGTGTTCGTGGGCCGCAACTACGTGCTTTCCGTCCGCAACCGCAGCCAGCAGATGTTCGTCGGCGTGCGCGACCGCTGCGAGCGCGAACCGCACCTGCTCAAGCAAGGCGCGGGCTTCGTGCTCTACGCGCTCATGGATGCGGTGGTCGACCGCTACTTCCCGATCATCGATTCCATCGAATCGGACCTCGAGGCAATCGAGGAACAGATCTTCGCCAAGGCCAACGCCCGCAAGAGCACCCAGCGCCTCTATGAACTGAAGCAGAAAGTGCTGATCATGAAGCACGCCGTGTTCCCGCTCATGGAAGCGGCCGGCAAGCTCTACGGCGGGCGGGTGCCCGCGGTCTGCGTCAACTCCCAGGAATACTTCCGCGACGTCTACGACCACCTGGTGCGGTTGAACACATCGCTCGACACCATCCGCGACACCATCTCCTCGGCGATGCAGGTGAACCTGGCGCTGACCACCATCGACGAAGCCGAGACCACCAAGCGCCTGACCGCCTGGGCCGCGATCTTCGCCCTGCCCATGGTGTTCGAAGGCATCTGGGGCATGAATTTCAAATACATGCCCGAACTGGACTGGAAGTGGGGCTATCCCTTGTCGCTGGCGATTATCGTCATCGGCTGCGTCGTCCTGCATCGCGGATTTAAGAAATCCGGTTGGCTCTAAGAAAAAAGGGCGCTCGATGGTTTGAGCGCCCTTTAGCCCGTCTTCACTCAGGCATTCCGTGCGCGCGGACGCGCGGTAACCACGCGCATTTTCATCTGGCGGCCCAGAGCCGCCCGCGCGCCATAAAGAATCATTCGGTCGCGCCCTCAACCGCCGCGCCCTCCATGGCCTTCGACAACAGCATGTAGAGCTTGCCCATGTCGGAGGTGGAGAAGGTCGTGGTCAGCACTTCGGCGCGGTCGGTGGCGCGGGCATGCTTCACCAGCGCCGAGTATTCCTTCAGGTAGCGCATGACATAGCCGCGGAACTTGTCGTCGGTCTGGTACTTGCGCTGGATGGCGTCGAACTTCTGACGCGACAAGGTCTTGGTGATGTGGCGCAGGAACACGCCCTGGTCACCCTTGTAGTAGCGCTTCCAGAGCTCCTCCTCGACCGAGGGCTGGAAAATGCGGGCGATGTCCACCGCCATGCTATGCAACTGCTCGATGACATAGGTGGTGTTCTCGAGGAACTTGCCGGTGTGCGCCTTGTCGTGGGCTTCCTCCAGCTGGCGCGCGGTATCGGCGGCCCGGGTAGCGCTGGAAATGAGCTGGTCCACCTGCTTGGCGAACACCTGCCCGGCCTTGCCGGTCTGTTCCGTAATGCCGTTCGAGCCTTCCACCAGGCTCTCGGCGTGTTTGCGCAGGGTCTTGAGCACCACTTCCACGCGGGCCACCGCCTCGTCGGCGGACTTGCCAAGGGTGTTCAGCTGCTGGCGGAACGCCTCCCCGGTGGCGCGGGTGCCGCCGGCGATCTTCTCCGAAGTGTCCGAGAACTCGCCCAAGGATTGGCGCATCTTCTCGCCGGCCACGCTGACCTGCGCGGCGCCGCGGTTGGTGGAGTCCTCGAAATCGAGCATGAGCTTCTGGAGCGCATCGCGGAAGCCGTTGAGGCGCACCTGGGCATCGTCGGCGGCGGTAGCGATGGCGGCGGACCGCTGGCGCAACCCGTCGCCCACCACGGCCATGGTCTCGGTGGCGTGGGACGCGGCCTTGTCGATGGCCGAGACTTGCACGTGGAACTGGTCCGAGGCCTCCTTGAGGCGCAGGCCGGCGGCGTCGGAGGCCGCGCGCATGGCGTCCTTGCTCTGGTCGAGCGCGCCGAGCACGCCCTGCATGTCCTTGGCCACCTGGCCGGCGACGCTGGACAGCGCCGAGACCTCGGTGCCGATCTCGCGGCTGACGTCCTTGGTCTTGGCGACCGAGTAGGTGACGGTATCCGACACCTTCTGGGCGGTGGTCTCGAGGGATTCGCGGATCGATTCCAGTTCCTTCGTCACGCGCGCCGAGAGCTGCATCAGCTCCGACGAGTTCTGGCTGAGCACATCCGACATGGAGCGCACGTGGGCCAGCACCTGCTCCGAGGTCGTGCCCATCTGGCGGGCCTGCTGGGCGAGCGCGGTCTCGCTGAGCTTGACGTGGGTGGTGAGGGTATTGGCCGCCATTTCCAGCTCGTCGTTCTGGCGGCGCAGCGTATCGCGGATGCTGTCGGCCTGGACCGCGGCGCGGCTGGCGGCATTGGCCAGCTGCTCGGCGTGTTCACGCACGCGGGCACCCACGGTGTCGATCTTCTGGATGACGTTGTCCGAGACCTGCCCCATGGCCTCGGCGCGGCCGATGGCGATGTTGGAGGCCTTCTCCAGGTCGGCGGTGGCGCGGTCGAATTTCTCGGTGACGATACGCGAACGCAACCCAAATTCATCCGCCGCGGCGGCCAGGCGGTTCTCGACGCGCGCGGCGGCTTCGCCCACGCCTTCGGCCTGTTTCTTGACCATGCTCTCGACCGTCCGCAGCTTGGCGACCGCGCCGTCCGAGGCGGCGTTGAGTTCCTTGGTCTGGATGGCGAGCGCCTCTTCCACGATCTTCACGCGGCTGAGCACGCGCTCCATCACCTGGTCGAGGTTGGCGGTCTGCTGGCCCAGGCGCATGTTGACCTTGGTGGCCTGGTCTTCGATGCGGTCGCCGGCGGCGGCGAGTTCCGCGCGCTGCTTGTCGAACAGGGTTTCCAGGCCGTGCGCCTTGCCGCCGAGTGTGTCGGCGATCTCGGCGACCGTGGCTTCTGCGCGGCGCGCCGCGTCTTCGACGCGTTCGGAATTTGCTGCGACGGCCTTGCCCATTTCGTCGGCGTAGATCTTGGCGGTCTCGCCCGCCTTTGCCAGCGCCCGTTCCTGTTCGCCCAACTGCTGGGCGATGGCGGCGCTCATGCCGCGCGCGCGTTCGGTGGCGGTGGACAGGCTGGTGACGTGCCCGGCCAGGGTCTGACCCATGCTGTTCACTTCCGACAGGGTCTTCTGGCTGGAGCTGCGGATGAATTCATGCTGGCGGCGCAGCGCGTCCTCGATCTTGAGGTTCACGTCGGCCGCGGAATCGATCACCTGCTGCAGCTTGGCCACCTGATCGGTGACGGCCGCCGCGGCCGAGGCCGCGCCGGCTTCGAGGGCGCCGGTGACATTGGCGAGTTTCTCGGTATCGCGCAGGAAGCCCGACTGCAATTTCTGCACCTGCTTGACCGCGGTTTCGGAGGCGTCGAGCAGCGCGGCCGCCTGGGCTTTCAGGGAGTCGGTGATCTCGCCCACGCGCCCGCGGGCCTCGTCCGAGGGATAGGTGAGCTGCGCCAAATGCTCGTGCAGCGCCTCGGCGGTGCGTTTCAATTCGCGGCCGCGGTCGAAATAGGCCACCAGCAGCCACAGCATGGCGATGGGCAGGATGAACGTGGCCATGAAACTGCCGAACTGGTCGGGCAGCAGAGTGGGGATCTGGCGCCAGCCGATCGTGGCGGTGATGTAGATCGAGAACACAACGCCCCAGATCGCCGACAGCACGACACCGGCGGCGAGGGCCTTTTGCGATTGCCACCACGCCTCTTGCGCGCCGGCCGGAAGATCGGCGTAGCCGGTATCGACCGCCGGAACACGGCCGGTGTCCGGGTCGGACCGGACGATGGAGCGGGATCTTGCCGCCCCTTGGGTGGCGAAGGGGGGTTTCTTCACCCGCGCGGCGCCGCGACTCTGCGAACGGGCCCTGACGGCGTCTTCGGCGCCGCCTTTGATGGCGCCTTCCGCGCCGGCTTTGATGGCGCCTTCCGCGCCGGCATCATACTGGTCCTGGTCGTCACGGGGTTCGGTCGCCATGGTCCCACCTTTTCCGTATCCCGCCGGTTTTTGGGCGTGGATGCACACTCGCCCGCGCGCACGGCCGTGCGAACAGGTGTTTCAAATCGGGGGTTATGCAGCGCCCGGCGCGCGCGATAGCGGCCCGCGAATCACCGCAGCCTGATAACCCGGACCAACCCTAGAACGATGGGGTTAAAAAGAAGCTACCGGAGCAGCGCGCCGAAAAGCGGTAACCGGCTTTCGGCCAAAGCGATGCGACCAATAAAAGGCCGTGGCGCCGCTACTGCGCGGCGGAGACGCTGAAAGCGTCCGCGCCGGACGCGGCTTCGGCGCCGGCCCGCGCGGCCTGTTCCTGGGACTGCTGCTGGCGCTTCCAGGCGCTGGCGTAGGCGCCGCCCCTGGCGAGGAGCTCGGCGTGAGTGCCGCGCTCGATGATCTCGCCCTGGTCCA
This sequence comes from Rhodospirillaceae bacterium, assembly GCA_019694335.1. Classification (GTDB taxonomy): domain Bacteria; phylum Pseudomonadota; class Alphaproteobacteria; order Rhodospirillales; family Rhodospirillaceae; genus SHVO01. The sequence goes on from JAIBCD010000081.1 coordinate 7,728, forward strand.
ACACCAGGATCTGGTCGGCGTCGACGACGGTCGACAGGCGGTGGGCGATCACCAGGGTAGTGCGCCCGGTGCTCACCTCTTTCAGGTTGGCCTGGATTTCCTTTTCGGTGTGGGTGTCCAGGGCCGAGGTGGCTTCGTCGAACAGCAGGATCGGCGCGCCTTTGAGAATCACGCGGGCGATGGCCACGCGCTGCTTCTCGCCGCCCGAAAGCTTGAGCCCGCGTTCGCCCACCAAGGTGTCGTAACCGTCCGGCAAGGCGGCGATGAACTTGTGGATATGGGCGAGGCGCGCCGCGTCCTCGATCTCGCTTTGCGCCGCCCCGGACTTGGCGTAGCCGATGTTGTAGCGGATGGTGTCGTTGAACAGCACCGTGTCCTGGGGCACCACGCCGATGGCGCCGCGCACCGACGCCTGCGTCACCGTGCGGATGTCCTGGCCGTCGATGGCGATGCGCCCGCCCGTGTCGTAATAGCGGAACAGCAGCCGGCCGATGGTCGACTTGCCGGAGCCGGTCGCCCCCACCAGCGCCACCATCTGGCCGGGCGGCACGGTGAACGACACATCCTTCAGGATCGGACGCCGCGGATCGTAGGCGAAGGTCACGTTCTCGAAACGCACTTCACCGCCCGCAAGCGATAGCGCGGGCGCGCCCGGCGGATCCTTGATCTCGGGCGCCTCCTCCAGCAGGTCGAACATCTTTTCGACGTCCACCAGGTTCTGCTTGATGCTGCGGTAGACGAAGCCGAAGAAGTTCAGGGGCTGGGCGAGCTGGATCATGTAGAGATTTACCAGCGTGAAGTCGCCCACCGTCATGGTGCCGGCGACCTTGCCGCTGGCCGCCATGGCCATCAGCACCGCGAGCCCGACGGCGATGATCAGCGCTTGGCCGACATTGAGGAGCGCCAAGGACGATTGGCTGCGCACCGTGGCGGTTTCGTACTGGGCCATCACCCGGTCGTATTCGTCGACCTCCAGCCGTTCGTTGCCGAAGGATTTGACCGTCTCGTAGTTCAACAGGCTGTCGATGGCGCGGGTGTTGGCCTTGTTGTCCAAGGCATTCATCTCGCGGCGATACTTGAGCCGCCATTCGGTGGTGACCCCGGTGAAGACGATGTAGACCGCGACATCCAGGAGCGCCACCACGCCGAACCAAATGCTGAAGGAATGCCACAGGATGCCGAACACCAGGGCGAGTTCCAGGAAGGTCGGGATCACGTTGAACAGGGACGTGGACAGCAGATTGTCGATGGCGTTGCGGCCGCGCTCGATGGCGCGGGTAAGCCCGCCGGTGCGCCGGTCGAGGTGGAATTTCAGCGACAAGCCGTGGAGGTGGCTGAGGATGGCCACCGACGCCCGGCGCGTGGCCCGGATATTGACCTTGGTGAACACGGCGTCGCGGAACTGCGCGAAAGCCTGGCCCAAGAAGCGCGCGAGGCCATAAGCAATGATGAGCGATAGCGGAATCGCGGTGGCCGCATCGCCCGCCGCCGGCGCCAGGGCATCGACCGCGCGTTGGAGATACAGCGGCGCGTACACCGTGGCCACCTTGGCGAGCACGATGCATGCCATGGCCACGGTTACCCGGAGCCGGATGTTCCCGGCCTCCGGAATGCCTTTGGCCGGCCACAGGAACGGCAGCAGCGAGCGGATCACCTGTCCGTCGCCGCGTTTACGGGTGATCGCTGCCTGGTCCGAGGCGAAGGCGTGGTGCTGCAAGGAAGACTCCCGGGATGTCCCGGCAAGATGGGACTCGGCCAGCTTGGGCGCAACAGCGCGTTCTGGAAATAAAAAAACCGGCTTCCGCCGGCTGCGTCCGCTCGGAAGGCGCGGCGAAGGTCAGGCGGTCAGGTCGGTGGATTCCACAAGCAGCGCGGCCTGCTTGATGTTGGCCGCCGCGGTGGCATGGTAGGCGTTCACCTGCACCAGCACGGTCTTCTTGGCGCCATTGATGGCTTCGGCGATCTGGCGCGCGCGTTCATGCAGGGTGCCGCCGCTGGACTGCTGACGGTTCTGCGTGCCGCTCTGGGCGACCTTGTCGTAAAGCCGGACTTCGCCGCCGCTGTCCCGCGCGGCCTGCTGCGCGCGCAGCACGGCGGCCTTGTCATAGAGCCGGGCCGGCGCACCATGCACCGCCCCGGCCACGGCTTCTGTGCCTTGGCCGTAGAACTTCCTGGAGACCGCGACGGTGGCGGTGGTGCCGCCGGCGGCGGCCTCGCGCGCGTCGGCGAACTTATGCGCCGCGGGCCGGCCATCCGGCGTCACGGACACGAAAAACTTCTTGGGCTGGCCGGGCGCCGTCTCTTCGGTGGCGTTACCGGCGGCGGCCGGGGCCGCATCGTCGCGGCTCACGATCACGGGCGGCGCGGTGATTTCGGTTTCGCCGGCCGGATTGCCGACGCCGGCGAAGGTGAACAGGTTCTGGCGGACCAGCGTGGCCTTGTCGGATTCCAGCAGATCGACGCGGCCGTCGCCGTTACTGTCGAAGCGCTGGAGGACATCGGGTGTCCCCACGACTTCCGCAGGCGTCAGGCCAAGGTCGAGAGAGCGGATCTCGACGCGCGCCCGCGAAGGCCCGCCACTCTGAGCCTGGGTGGGCTGCGCCAGGCTGGGCGCGGCTTCTTCGTGGCGATTGGCGGAGGCGGTGGGTGCAGTGTTGGTGTGAAGGTCGTTGTTTTCCGGCGCAACCGCTTGGCCGTCGACGCTGTCTGTGCGCTGAACGACTAAAACCTGTTGCCGAGGGGCGAACAGGTTGGGGTGCGAAATCGCAGACGCGGATGTGACCAACTCACTCATTTCATCGCCCTTTCTGGCCGACGAAAAATTCGCACACCTTCTGTGCGAGCTACCTGAATATATAGACGAATTGCCAGAAAAATGCAAGATCCGCCCCTCAATCACCGGAAGAATCCGCACCGCATAAGTCATTGCAAAATAACGATTTTACAGCAAAAAAATGGTTCACACACCAAACCTTCGGCCGCATCCCCGAACCTCCCGGTCTTGGGGGGCGGTCTCGGGAGTGTGAATCGGCCCCCTTCCCGAACCCGAGTCGTCAAGCACCCCTTCGACCGGAATGCCGCGCCTCGCGGGCAGACGATTTGCCTCCCGCGACTCAGCACCGGAGAACAACACCGCCGCCGCCGCGCGCCCGGCCCCGTCCGTGGCCATCCGGTTTGCAAAGGTGGCGCGGGTTCATTAAGTACGACGCTCTTGTGACATCCCGGCGGCCGTAAGGCCGCGATCAACAAAGGCCGCCCTTGAACTCCGTTCCGAAAACACAGGCCCTGGAGAAAGCGCTCGCGGCGCGCATCCTAGTGCTCGACGGCGCCATGGGCACGATGATCCAGCGGCGCAAGCTGGACGAGGCCGCCTATCGCGGCGCCCGCTTCGCGAACCATAAGATCGACGTGAAGGGCAACAACGACCTGCTCAACCTCACGCAGCCCACGATCATCCGGGAGATCCACGAGGAATACCTCGCGGCCGGTGCCGATATCATCGAGACCAACACCTTTTCCGGCACGCGCATCGCCCAGGCCGATTACGCCCTCGAGGACGTGGTGCCCGAGATCAATCGCGAAGGCGCGCGGCTTGCGCGGGCCGCAGCCGACGCCTTCACCGCCAAGACCCCGGACAAGCCCCGGTTCGTCGCCGGCGCCCTGGGCCCCACCAACAAGACCGCGTCGATTTCGCCCAACGTCAACGACCCCGGCTTCCGCGCCATCACCTTCGACGAGCTGCGCGCGGCGTTCCGCGAACAGGCCGAGGCCCTGGTCGATGGCGGCGCCGACCTGCTGCTGGTGGAAACCATCATTGATACCTTGAACGCGAAGGCCGCGCTGTTCGCTATTGATGAAATGTTCGAAGCGCGTGGCATCAAATTGCCGGTGATGATCTCCGGCACCATCACCGACCAGTCGGGCCGCCTGCTCTCCGGGCAGACCGCCGAGGCATTCTGGAATTCGCTGCGGCATGTGAAGCCGATCTCGATCGGCTTCAACTGCGCGCTAGGGGCCGACCTGCTCCGCCCCTATGTCGCAGAGCTGTCGCGCGTCGCCGACACGTACATCAGCGCCTATCCCAACGCCGGGCTGCCCAACGCCTTCGGCGAATACGACGAGCTGCCCGAGGCCACCGCCGGCCACATCGGCTCCTGGGCGAAAGACGGGCTGGTGAACATCGTCGGCGGCTGCTGCGGCACCACACCCGACCATATCCACGCCATCGCCAAATCCATCGCCGGCGTGCGGCCCCGCGCCGTGCCGGTGGTCGAGCCGGCCATGCGCCTTTCGGGCTTGGAGCCCTTTAAGCTCGCCTCATGAACGCCAGCCCAACGACAGAATCCAAAGTCGCGACTTTCGTCAATATCGGCGAACGCACCAACGTCACCGGCTCGGCCAAATTCAAGAAATTGATCATGGCTGGCGACTTCGACGCGGCGCTCGATGTCGCGCGCCAGCAGGTCGAGAGCGGCGCCCAGATCATCGACATCAACATGGACGAGGCCATGTTGGATTCCGAAGCCGCGATGGTGCGGTTCTTGAACCTGATCGCGGCCGAGCCCGACATCAGCCGCGTGCCGGTGATGATCGACAGCTCCAAATGGTCGGTGATCGAAGCCGGACTCAAATGCGTCCAGGGCAAGCCGATCGTCAATTCCATCAGCCTGAAGGAAGGCGAAGCCGCGTTTATCGCCGCCGCCAAGGCCGTGCGCCGCTACGGCGCCGCCGTGGTGGTGATGGCCTTCGACGAAAAAGGCCAGGCCGATACCGCCGACCGCAAGGTCGAGATATGCACGCGTTCCTATAAGGTACTGACCGAAAAGGTCGGCTTCCCCGCCGAAGACATCATCTTCGACCCCAATATCTTCGCGGTCGCGACCGGGATCGAGGAACACAACACCTACGCACTCGATTTCATCGACGCCTGCAAGCGCATCCGCGCCACACTGCCGCATGTACACATCTCGGGCGGCGTTTCGAATGTGTCGTTCTCGTTCCGCGGCAACGAGCCGGTGCGCGAGGCGATCCATTCGGTGTTCCTCTACCATGCCATCAAGGCCGGCATGGACATGGGCATCGTCAACGCCGGCCAGCTCGCGGTCTACGCGGACATCCCCGCCGAGCTGAAGGAGCGCGTCGAGGACGTGATCCTCAACCGCCGCCCCGACGCCACCGACCGCCTGCTGGAAGTGGCCGAGAAATATAAGAGCGGCGGCAGCGGTCCCGCCAAGGCCGCCGACCTGGCCTGGCGCAACCAGGACGTCGACGCCCGCCTGTCCCACGCGCTGGTCAACGGCATCACCGATTTCATCGACGCCGACACCGAGGAAGCCCGCGCCGCCGCCGAGGCCCACGGTGGACGCCCGCTGGACGTGATCGAAGGCCCGCTCATGAACGGCATGAACGTGGTCGGCGACCTGTTCGGCGCCGGCAAGATGTTCCTGCCCCAAGTGGTCAAGAGCGCGCGCGTGATGAAGAAGGCGGTGGCCTACCTGATCCCGCATATCGAAGCCGAGAAGGCGCGTAACGCGGCCAAGGGTATCGTCGAAGCAAGCCAGAACAACGGCAAAATTCTGCTCGCGACCGTCAAGGGCGACGTCCACGACATCGGCAAGAACATCGTCGGCGTCGTGCTCCAGTGCAACAACTACGAAGTGGTCGACCTGGGCGTGATGGTGCCCTGCGCCAAGATCCTGGAGACCGCCAAAGAAGTGAAGGCGGACATCATCGGGCTCTCCGGCCTGATCACGCCGAGCCTGGACGAGATGGTCTATGTCGCGCGCGAGATGGAGCGCACCGGCTTCAAGGTTCCGCTGCTGATCGGCGGCGCGACCACCTCAAAGGTCCATACCGCCGTCAAGATCGCGCCGGGGTACGAAAACCCCACCGTCTACGTGCCGGACGCCTCGCGCGCCGTGGGCGTGGCGGGCAGCCTGATGTCGGCCGAGGGCCGCAAGGCCTTCGCCGCCGAGGTCAAAGCCGAATACGCCAAGGTACGCGAAGCCCACAACCGCGGCCAACAGGCCAAGCGCCGCCAGCCGATCGCGGCCGCGCGCGCCAACGCCTTCAAGACCGACTGGTCCGCATACAAACCGGAGAAGCCGCACGCCCTTGGCATTTCCGTGTTCGACGATTACGACCTGGCCGAACTCACGCGCACCATCGACTGGACGCCGTTCTTCCAGACCTGGGAGCTGGCCGGAAAGTACCCCGCGATCCTCGACGACGCGGTGGTCGGCCAGAGCGCCCGGTCGCTGTTCAACGACGCCCAGGCCATGCTGCAGCGCCTGATCGGCGAGAAGTGGCTGACCGCGCGCGCGGTCACCGGCTTCTGGGCCGCCAACAGCGTCGGCGACGACATCGAGATTTATGGCGCCGACGGCAAGACTGTCGCTGTTCTGCACACCTTGCGCCAGCAGATGGTGCGTGACGGCGAAAGCCGCGCCAACATGGCGCTCGCGGACTTCATCGCGCCCAAGAGCAGCGGCGTGACCGACTACATCGGCGCCTTCGCCGTGACCTCCGGGATCGGCGTGGAGGCGAAGGCAGCCGCCTTCGAGCGCGACCACGACGACTACAGCGCGATCCTGCTCAAGGCGCTCGCCGACCGCCTGGCCGAATCTTTCGCCGAGCGCATGCACCAGCGCGTACGCCGCGAATTCTGGGGCTATGCGCCGGAAGAGACCTTCACCAACGAAGAACTGATCGCCGAAAGCTACCGCGGCATCCGTCCGGCGCCGGGTTACCCGGCCTGCCCGGACCACACCGAGAAAGCCACCTTATGGAAGCTGCTCGATGTGAAGAACAACGCCGGCATCGACCTCACCGACAGCTTCGCCATGTGGCCGGCCGCTTCGGTCAGCGGCTTCTATTTCGCCCACCCCGAGGCGGCGTACTTCGGCGTCGGCAAGATCGAACGCGACCAAGTCGAGGACTACGCCGCGCGCAAAGGACGAGCCCTGGACGACATGGAGCGCTGGCTCGCGCCCAACCTCAACTATGATCCCGTCCGAAAAGCGGGCTAGAGTCCCGGGCGCCTGATATTTTGCGCGCCTTCGCGCGCGGGCCCATCCGCAAAGCCGGCTAGAGTCCCGGGCTCCTGATATTTTGCGCGCCTTCGCGCGCGGGCCCATCCGCAAAGCCGGCTAGCTCCAGTAGATCGTGAGCGTCACAGCCGCGGCTGCGATCGCGCCCGCCACGGCCGACACCGTCGCCACCGCGAAC
>JAIBCD010000082.1 GCA_019694335.1 Rhodospirillaceae bacterium
TCATCTATAAGGACGCGGCCAAGCTGAATATCTATGCGGATACCCAGGCCAAGTTCGGGCGCCTGGCGAAGGAAGCCGGCGCTACCGTGCTGGTGACCAACCATAGTGTGTTCGACAACGCCGCGACGCGCGCGCGCCTGATGGCGGTGCGCAAACCCGGCGAGCCGCACCCTTACGAGATCGGCGCCGACGGCGTGGCGCGCTATCTCACCGTCATGTCGGAATGCGCCAAGGCGCAGATCGCGCGGCTGAGGGGCCCGAATTCATAGCGAAACTTGGGTAACCACAAAGATTCAGTGGTTCGCCGTACCGCTCACTTATTCGGCACAGCAGTCAATTCTTACGTATTCAGGCTGGAGCTCTGATTTTTTCCAAGATGTTATGGTTTACCTAGTTTCGCACACCCCATGCTTATATGAGGGCATAATCCTGTTTAAGGAGGCGGGCATGAAGTTCCTTCGGTTTGTTCTGATCGCATTCCTGAGCATGCTCGCAGTGCCAACCTCAGCGGCGGATGCTCCACGGCTTCTCGCCAATCGCGCATCTGATCAGGCGCCCCAGCTTTTGATCCTTGGCACGGTTCATCTTCACAACCCAGCGCGCGATGCCGTCAACGTGACCGTCGAGAATGTCCTGACCGAGAAACGCCAGGCTGAGATCGCGGCGGTGGTGGACCAGCTGGCAGCATTCAAGCCAACTCATGTCGCGGTAGAACAGATCACCGAGAAGCAGGCGGACCTAGATGTCCTCTATGCCGACTATGTTGCGGGCAAACGGTCGTTGGAGCGACGCGAAGCAGAGCAGATCGGCATGCGGCTGGCCGCCCAGATAAAATTACCAAAAGTCTACGCTGTCGATTGGAATAGCATGCCGCCTGGGCCATTTGAGGCCTATGACTTTTCAGCATTTGCCCGGACCCACGGCTTAGATCCCTATCTCGCCGCAAGTTTTGAGAGAGCCCGGTTATTGATCCCCGCGCTCGGCGCACGCAGCATCGGATCTTGGCTTCTGGACATCAATAAGTCCGATACGCTGCTTGCTCTTCATCGCACCTATTTCGATCTCTCCATGGTGGGCGATGATAAAGACCAACCAGGCGCAGCGTGGGTTGGAACCTGGTATGCACGCAACTTGCGGATTTTCCGCAATCTCGTGAATCTGAACGCCAAATCGACCGACCGTATCGTCACCATATTCGGCTCTGGGCACGCCTATTTGCTACGCCAGATTGCTAGGGATTCGGGAGCCTTTCGCGTGGTCGATGTAGATGCTGTGCTGACCTTCAAATAGCCAGCCGATTCTCCAAATCTTAGCCCTCCCGGCAGATGCCAAGTCCTCGTGTCGGAATGCGCCAAGGCGCAGATCGCGCGGCTGAGGACGCCGGGGTCGTAGTTGACACCGCTCATTTCGGCGTGAGCTTCAGAAGTTTCCCGTCGTCGGTCACGACATAGACCGCGCCGTCGGGTCCGACCTTGACGTCGCGCACCCTGCTCTCCAGGTCGAACAGCATGGGCTCCTCGTTGACGATCTTGTCGCCCGCGACGGCGACACGGTCGAGCAGCTTGCCGCGCAAGGCGCCCACGAAGGCGCTGCCGCGCCACTCCGGGAACAGATTGCCGGTGTAGAAGGCGAGGCCCGCCGGCGCGATCACCGGATCCCAGAAATAGCGCGGCTGCTCCAATCCGTCCTTGGCGGTCGCGCCTCCGGCGATCTCGCCGCCGGGATAGTCGATGCCGTGGGTGACCAGCGGCCAACCGTAGTTCTTGCCGGGCTTTATCAGGTTCAGCTCGTCACCGCCGCGCGGCCCGTTCTCCTGCTCCCAGAGCTGGCCGTCGGGCGCGAACGCCAGGCCCAGGGCGTTGCGATGGCCGATGGACCAGATTTCCGGAAGCGCGCCCGCCTTGCCGATGAACGGGTTGCCGGGCGCCGGTGCGCCGTCGGCGGTGATGTGGATGATCTTGCCGAGATGCGTATCGAGCCGCTGGGCGACCTCCCACGGCGGCGAGCGGGAGCGATCGCCGATGGTCGCGAAAATGCTGCCGTCCGGCGCCACGACCAGTTTGCCGCCCTGGTTCCCCGCCAGGGTCCGCGGCAGAACCGGCGCCGCGCGGAAAATCACTTTCACGCCGTTCAACGCGCCAGCGTTCGCGTCCAAGGTCGCGCTGGCGATCGCGATGTCGGTTTTATCGTCGGCCAGTTCCTCGCTGAAGCTGAAGAAGATGCGGCGGTTGGTCGCGAACGACCGGTCGAGCGCCACATCGAGCAACCCGCCCACGCCGTTCGCGCGCACCGGGGGCAGATTCTTGAGCGGTTCCGAGATCGCGCCCCTGGCATCGACAATGACCAGCGTGCCCGCCCGCTGGGTCACAAGTATCCTGCCGTCCGGCAGGAACGCGAGGCACCACGGCGACAGCAGCTTGTCGGCGACGGTCGTGACGGCGTAAGGCGCGGTGGCGTGGTAAGGCGCCCGCGTCTGCCCGGGGAACGCCGCCGTGTCGGTCGCGAGTTCGGGCGGGCGGGTTTCGACCGGCTGGCCCTCGATCCGTGCCGGCGCGGGAAAATCGCCCGGAAGCTTGATGGGCAGCGGCTTGACGCCGGGCGGCACGCCGGTGAGTTCGAACGGGTCGGCGGCGAAAGCGGCTGCCGCCATGCCGCAGACAATCACCGCCGCCAGATACCGCCTGCTCATGGAGCCCCCTCGGCCGGGAACAAACCCTGCCGCATCCTCACATGGGTGAGGCGGAAGCGGCAATTGCGAGTTCGCGTTCCAGGCCCATTTTACGGGCGACTTCGACCAGACTCTGGAAGTGGGGCGCGGTGGTCTTGCCGAACATATCGATCTCGCCGCGCGCCATGCGGATGATGCCGTTGGCGATGACATGCGGCGGCGACCGCCAGGTCACGGCGGTGGTGATGCCGAAGGTCTCGGTCTGCGGCGCCACGCCATGCCACCACAGCGGCGGGATATAGAGCGCGTCGCCTTCCTCCAGCGTCACCGAATACCAGGGCAGGTTCGCGCCCTCGAGGTCCGCGAATGCCGTGGGATCGTCGTAATAATCCTCGGTGTAGAAAATATAACGCAGGTCGAAGTTGTACGGATTGGCGCTGCCCACCAGGCCGATGGTCTTCCGGCCGATGATCTGACAAGTCAGGGTCTCGTCGAACTGATGGATATGCCAGGCGGTACCCGCGCGCCGGTAAAAGAAACCGCGCACCCGGTGGTACCAGAACGCCGGGTCGGTCTGACCGAGGAAAGAGACGTCGCCGACGTCGGAGAGAATTTCCGGTGGAACCGGGAAGCCGACGATGCCGCGCTCGGTTTGCGCGGAATGGAGACGCTCGATCGCATCCCCGAAGGTGGTGACTCGTTCGTTGCCGGCGATCCGCTTCTTGGTGACGTGCAATTCACACAGGAACAGCGAAACCGGATGCTGGCCGGACCGGCTCTTCAGGTATTCCTTGTCGCGCCACTTTTCCAACGCGCTCCAGTGCTTGACGGCGCCCCTGATGACGCAGGGGCGGCTGTTGGCGACATAGTCGCGATGGAAGACATCCTCCGACAGGGTGCGCGGATCCAATTCCGGAACCGCGGACGCGGTTTTCATGCCGGGAACATTGGCCAAAAACCTGCCGGACATCGTTCTTATGACTTCCAATCATTGCACCCGGCCCCGCGCAGCCCCTGCCGCGACGCCACAATCCGGGATGATATGTCAGCGTCATCGGCGCGGCATCACTCAAACCCGGTCATGTGGGACAGCCACCGCGCGCCCGAATCTACAATCTTCGATGATTATAATATTCATAATACTCGTATAGATTGTTTTTCTGAGCCAAGGCCGTTCATCGGGTTCTAGAATGTCGAGACGTCCGCCGCATACGAAATAACCGGGATGGCGGGCGTGAGCTGGGCGGAAAAACAGCACCCAGTTTTCAGGTTCAGTGTTGCCTGAACGCAGCACTCCGAGGCGTTCGCAGATGCAGCATGGGGGTTTGAGGTTGACGCATCGATTCACCCCGCGTTACCCACTGAAATTACTGGCTTCGTGGGAGAAATACGAAGGCCAGGTATCAAGGGGGAATTCATGCGTTACTTCAGTTCAGCTGTCGGCCATTCCGCGCGCGTGCAGCGTTGCCAGGCGATCACCGGAACCGCCGCGAGCGTGCTCGCGATGATGGTGGCCGGCGCCGCGTCCGCCGCCGAACCGGCGCAGACAACCCAGGCGCCTGGGGTCGAAGAAATCGTCGTGACCGGTTCGCGCATCGTTCGCGAAGGCTATGAAGCGCCGACGCCGGTCTCGGTGCTGGGCGCGAACGAACTTCAGAACATGGCGCTCGGCAACGTCGCCGACGCCATCGGCCGCCTGCCCGCCCTGCAAGGCGACACCGTCGGTCAGCGCACGGTATCGACGGTCGGCGGCGGCACCGCCGGCATCAACCTCGCCAACCTGCGCAACCTCGGCCAGTCGCGCACCCTGGTGCTGATCGACGGCAAGCGCGTGGTCGGCTCCAACCTCGGCGGTCTCGGCGGCTCGCTGCTCGGCGGCGCGGTCGACCTGAGCATCATGCCCAACGGCCTGATCAGCCGCATCGACGTGGTGACCGGCGGCGCTTCGGCGGTCTACGGTTCCGACGCGCTGGCCGGCGTGATCAACTTCGTGCTCGACAAGGAATATGTCGGCATCAAAGGCAGCGCCCAGGCCGGCATCTCGACCTACGGCGACGGCGGAAACTACAAGATCGACATGACCGCCGGCACCGCCTTCGCCGGCGGCCGCGGTCACTTCCTGATCAACGCCGAGCACTCCTATGCCGATCCGATCGAACGCGCGATCTCGCGCCAGAACGTCTTCGACAACACCTACAACTGGGTGGTCAACCCGGCCTACGGCACCGGCGCCGGCCAGAGCACGAGCGTTCCGCAGTACCTGGCGCTCGACCACGTCGGCCTCGCCACCGCCACGCCGGGCGGCCTGATCACCTCCGGCCCCCTCAAAGGAACCGTGTTCGGCCAGGGCGGCACGCCGGCGAACTTCCAGTACGGCAGCATCATCAGCAGCCAGTATATGTCCGGCGGCGACTGGCAGACCTCGCGCCTCAACGGCCAGCTCATGCTGAACCTGCTGCTCGAGCGCGATACCGTCTTCACCCGCTCGAGCTACGACCTCACCGACAACATCCAGGTGTTCGGCGAGCTGCAGTGGTCGCACGCGCATTCCGACAACTTCATCGGCGTGCCGTATTTCCGCCTCGGCAACCTGACCATCAAGAGCGACAACCCGTTCATCCCGGCCGGCGTGAAGGCGCAGATGACCGCGCTCAAGCTCACCAGCTTCGCCCTCGGCACCTGGAACGGCGACTTCAACCAGCACAACATGGGCGCGGACAACACCCGCGTGTTCCGCCGCATCATGGTCGGCCTCGAAGGCAACTTCGACATGGCGGACACCAACTGGAAGTGGGGCGGCTCCTACTCGCGCAGCACGACCCATATCTCCGCGCGCTCGCCCAACAACCCGATCGTGCCGCGTTATGTCGAAGCCGTGGACGCGGTCATGGACGCGAACGGCAAGATCGTCTGCCGCGTCGCGCTCAACAACCCGAACTCCGCCTGTAAGCCGATCAACGTGATGGGCATCGGGGTCAATGACCTGCGCGAGGGCGCCTATCCGTACTCGGTCGGCACGGGTTACCTGTTCACGCGCATGAAGCTGGATACGTTCGAAGGCAGCGTCACCGGCAATCCGTTTTCGACCTGGGCGGGCCCGGTGTCGGTCGCGTTCAGCGCCGAGCACCGCAAGGAATCCGCCACCGGCTTCACCACCGCGGACGACCTCGCCAGCAACTTCTTCGCCGGCAACTACAAGCCCACATTCGGCACCTACTCCGTGACCGAAGGGGCCTTCGAAACCGTGGTGCCGTTGGCCCGCGATACGGCCTGGGCGCGGTCGTTCGACCTGAACGCCGCGGTGCGCGCCACCGACTACAGCGTATCGGGCTACGTCACCACCTGGAAGGTCGGCGCGACCTACAACCCGATCGACGACGTCACCATCCGTGCCACGCGCTCCCGCGACATCCGCGCCCCGAACATCGGCGACTTGTTCAGCGGCGGCACCACCGGCACCGGTACGGTGATCGACCGGTTCCGCAACGAAACCTACGCGATCCTGACCAACAGCGCCGGCAACCTGAACCTCAAGCCGGAAGTCGCCGACACCACCGGCCTGGGCGTCGTGCTGCAGCCCAAGTTCTTCCCGGGCTTCGGCGCGTCGGTCGACTACTACAACATCGACATCGCCGGCGCCCTGTCGCAGCTGGGCGCGCAGCGCATCGTGGACAACTGCTACGCCGGCGATACCTCGGTCTGCGGCTTGATCGTCCGTGAAGCAGCGGCGGCCGGCCAGACCCTGGGCCTCATCCGCCAGGTCAACAATCTCTCGCGTAACCTGATCTCGCAGCAGGCGCGCGGCATCGACTTCGAGGCCAGCTACAATGTCCCGCTGTCGAGCATCAACGACGGTTGGGAAGGCAACCTGCAGCTCCGCGGTCTCGCGACCAAGGTTCTGAAGCTCAACAGCGTCGATCTGGACGGCATCGTTCAGGAGGGCGCCGGTGTCGGTGCCGGGATCGGCGTCGGCGGCGGTCCGCTCACGACCGAAGACTTCCGGTATATCGTGTCGGTGGGCTACGTCAGCCCGACCTTGTCCGGGACGGTCACGATGCGCGGCATCGGCGCGACCGTCTACAGCAAGACGGCGATTGTCTGCACCTCGGGTTGTCCGGTTTCGACCGCCAACGCCCAGACCGTCAGCCTCAATCACATCGACGGCTACAAGAGCTTCGACCTTAACCTGAACTATACGTTCGAAAGCATCGGCACCACGGCCTTCTTCGTGGTGGACAACGTCTTCAACGTTCTGCAGCCACTCAAGTACGGCCCCACCAGCAACGGTTACTACGCCAATACCAATGCTGACGAAGGCCGCATGTTCCGCGCGGGTCTGCGCTTCAAGATGTAGGCCAAGCCTTACTCCACCGGCCACATGCTTCGGGGCCGTGCAGCACGCTCAACCGCGCTGCACGGCCCAATTTTTTGGTCACAATACCGGCCGAATCGTCTTCGCGCGGCGCGGCCACTACCTGACAGGCGCCTGCTTAACCGTGCCAGCGCGTGAACAAGGACGTCACCAATGGGCGCCCCTCGCCGCGTTCCGTGATCGCCAGTTCGCCCGAGGAGAATATGCCGCCGCGCGCGGCGAGATGCTCGCGCACCAGGGTGTCGAGAGACACCGCCGACATCCGGATCGCATAGGCGGTGACGACCAGGAAGGCCTGCTCCGGCGCCAGCAGGTTCGCGCAGGCGCCGATCATTTCCGGCAGATGTTCGAACAGCTCCCAGGTCTCGCCGTTAGGGCCGCGGCCGAACTTGGGCGGATCGACCAGGATGCCGTTGTAGACATTGCCGCGCCGCTGTTCGCGCTGCACGAATTTGCGCGCGTCCTCGACGATCCAGCGAATTGGCCGGTCGCCGAGATTCGAAAGCGCCTGGTTGTGCCGCGCCCAGGCCACCGCGGTCTTGGAGGCGTCGATATGCACCACCTCGGCGCCGGCCGCGGCGGCCAGCAATGACGCAACCCCGGTGTAGCCGAACAGATTAAGGAGCTTCGGGCGCGCGCCTTGATGGCCGCGCAGACGCTCGACCATGAACTCCCAGTGCGGGAACTGCTCGGGGAAAATCCCCAGATGCCGGAACGATGTGAGCCGGCATTCGACGGTCGCGTCCGCCACGCGCAAGTTCCAGTCCTTAGGACAGGACGGAGCGGTGGTCCAGGCGCCGGCGTCCTCGTCCTGGCCGACGAAACGCGCATGCGCCTTCTGCCAGGCGTCGGGGCCTTGGCGCGGACGCCACATGGCCTGGGGCTCCGGCCGGTCGACGATCACCGCGCCGTAGCGCTCGAGTTTCCGCCCATGTCCTGAGTCGAGAAGCTCGTAGTCCGCGAAGCCAGAGGTGCTGAGAACTTGCATCATTGCGCAATCAAAGTTTTAAGGGGGCAACCGCTTAAGGTGATAGTCTGCCCCGGCAATAAAGGCCGCCAGTTCGAGTACCAAGGCATGCAACGGATCGAAAGTACGCAGAATAAGCGCTTCAAGACAATACGATCGCTCAATACCAAGAAATACCGGTCCGAGCTGTCGCTGTTCATCGCCGAAGGCCTCAAGGTGGTCGCGACCGCCATGGAGAACGGCTGGGCGCCCAAATACCTGGTGATGACCCCGGACGCCCAGGCCAACGACTTCTGCCGCAAAGTCGTGCAATGGGGCGAGGAACGCGGGGCCATGTGCCTGGAAACCCCGCCGGCGCTACTGGCCTTGCTGTCCACCGCCGAGAATCCGCCGGACATCATCGGCGTGTTCGAACAGAAATGGATGCCGCCCGAGCAAGCCATTCCCGGCGACCATCAGCTGTGGCTGGCGCTCGAGGAAATCCGCGATGCCGGGAATCTCGGGACCATCATCCGCACGGTCGATGCGGTGGGCGGCGCCGGCATCATCCTGGCGGGAGACTGCTGCGATGCCTATTCCACCCGGACCGTGCGCGCGACCATGGGTGCGATTTTCAGCGTCCCCCTGGTGCGGATGGACAAGCAGGCCTTCCACGAGAAACTGAAAGCATGGCCCGGCGAGAAGGTGGGCACGCATCTCGCCGGGGCGGTGGACTTCCGGCGCGCTTACCGCAGGCCCGTGCTGCTGGTGATGGGAACCGAAGGCCATGGCTTATCGCCCGAGGTCACCGCCATCTGCGACCAGCTGGTGAAAATCCCCATGGTCGGCAAATCCGACTCCCTCAACCTGTCGATCGCGACCGCGCTGATGCTGTTCGAAATCAACCGCGAACAGTTGGGCCGCCTGGACGGCTAGTCCATGTTTAGCGTAGCGCCGCCGCGATATTGCCGCCATCCACGGTCAGGATCGCGCCGGTGGTCTTGTCCGCGAGCGCGAGACTCACGAACGCCTGGGCGACATCCTCGGCGGTGACTTCTTTCTCCAGCAGGTTCCCGCTCATATAGGTCTTCTCGGACACGCCGCGCGCCTGCGAGCGGTTGGCGATCATCGCGTCGGTCAGCAAGCCGGAGCGGATGCGGTCGGCGTTGACCGCGTTGGAGCGCACTCCCTGGGGACCGTGATCGATCGCGTATTGGCGCATCAGGGACAGGACCGCCGCCTTGGGCAGACCGTAGGGACCGAAGTCCGGGCCGGGGTTCACCGCCTGTTTCGAGGCGTTGAACAGTAGCACCCCGCCGAATCCCTGTTTGGCGAAAATATCGACCGCCGCCTGGGCGACACGTTGGTGGCCGTAGAAGTTCAGCTCGAAACTGTCGCGCAGCACCTGCTCGTCCACGGTGCCGATCTTGCCTTGCCAGGCGCGGCCCGCGTTCGACACCACGATATCGACGCCGCCCAGGGCTTGCGCCACCGCGGCGAAAGCGGTCTTCGCCGCCTTCGGGTCGGTCACGTCGCAGGGAACGCCCAGGCACTTCAGCGCTTTGGCCGCCGCGGTCAGGCTCTCGCCGGGCAGATCGAGGATCGCCACTTCGGCACCCTCCTGCTTGAAGGCCGCCGCGGTCGCGCGGCCGATGCCGGAAGCGCCGCCGGTGACCACGACCACGCGCCGCGCCAGCCGCGCTTCCTTGCCCTTGCCCAGCTTGGCCTGCTCCAGCGACCAGTACTCCAGATCGAACAGATCCGCCTCGCTGGCGCATTCATACCGGCCGATGGCTTCGGCGTCGGTGATGGTCTGGACCGTGTTCTCCGCGATGTCGGCCGCGATCTTGGCGGCGGAAGCGCTGGCGCCGACACCGAACAAACCAACCCCGGGCACCAGCACCACACGCGGAACCGCATCCAGCTCGACCTTGGGCGGATCCTGGCGCTGGTTGTGCGTGGCGAAATAGGCACGGTAGCGCGCCGTGAAGCGTTCTATGGCCGCGGCCGCGCCGGTGCGGAAAGCGCCAAGATCGGTCGCATCAGGCGCCGGCAGCACCGCCGGCCAGTTTTTTGTGCGAATATTGTGGTCCGGCGTCACCACGCCGACTT
The DNA here is from genome assembly GCA_019694335.1 of Rhodospirillaceae bacterium. Classification (GTDB taxonomy): domain Bacteria; phylum Pseudomonadota; class Alphaproteobacteria; order Rhodospirillales; family Rhodospirillaceae; genus SHVO01. Next base: position 10,099 of record JAIBCD010000082.1, read on the forward strand.
GCGAGTAACGCTCGACCTCGCGCCCGTTGACGTAGTTGAGGATCGCGGGGTTTGTGCGGAATTCCAGGATCATGCGCTGCCCTCCGCCGGCGGCGAGCAGGCCGCGCAGGATGGGCGCGATTTCGGCGGCGGTTGCGACACGCGCGGGCAACTGCGCCGGCACGAACACCGGTTTGCGGTTCTTCTGCAGCCGCGCTTCCGCCGTCGAGACATGCGCGATCATGCGCTCATAGGCTTCGCGGGCGCTGTCGCCGAAGGTGAAGATCCCATGCTTCTCGAGAATCAGCCCCTCGACCGTGGGGTCGGCCTCGTACACTTCAGCCGCCTTTTTGGCGAGCCGGAAGCCCGGCATGATGTACGGCACGCGCCCCATGCGCTTGCCGTACAGTTGGTCGCACAGCGCCGCGCCGTCGGGCTGGTCGCTCACCGACAACACGGCGATGGCATGGGTGTGGTCGATGAATTTGTGCGGCAGGAAGGCATGCAGCAGGGTTTCGACAGAAGGATTGGGCGCGGACGAGTCCAGCAGATTGCAGCGCTGGATATTGACCATATCCTCGTCGGACAGCTTCGGCAGGCCGCGCAGTTCGAGGAGCGGTGCGAGGCGCACGGCCGGCAGGCCCGCCGGCTCGATGTCGGCCATGTCCCAGCCGGAGCCCTTGACGCACAGGACGTCGGTAGGCCGGCCCATGGGGTCGTTGACCTGGGTTTTGACCGACGTGTTGCCGCCGCCATGCAGTACCAGCGCGGGGTCACGGCCGAGCAGGCGCGAGGTATAGACCCTGAGCGCGATATCCGCGTTCACGCCGTGCTGCGCATAGCGCTCGATATAGCGCTTGGCGTCGTCCTCGACCCACATGCTTTTCATACGTTTTGAGGCTCCCTGCACGGCTTTGGGCTTATAGGGTGGGTGCTACCCCAAGCCTCGCGCGATGGCAACCGATCCCGAGCGTGTCCAGGAAAAGGGGGAACCGGCGCCGACCGGAGGCCGGCTGGGTTAAAAATGCGCGCCTTCCGCGCGCAACCGCACGGACACGCGACCAACAAAACTTGTAGGTGCTTACGAGGTGCCGCCGCCCGCGCGTTCGTCGATCAGGAAGCCCTGGAAGTTCCTGATCCCGAACTCCTGGCCGATTTCCAGCGCCACGGGATCGTCGACCCGGCTCATGATCATGGCGATGCCCCGGTCCAAGGTCCGCTTCACGAATTCCCGGTGCTCGGTCGAGGAACTCTTCAGGTCGCCCTTCCAATGCAGCTTCGCGATATGCGGCCGGACCTCGGCGAGATCGAGGGACGCCACGGTATCGGGGAAGATCTGGTCCACGGCGATCCGGCCGCCATTGGCGAAGATCATGTCGCGCGCTTTGCGGAACTCCTCGAAATGCGAGGCGATCATGGGTTGCGGGATTTCGAAGGTGAAGTTCTCGAGCGATGTGGTCTTCAGCACATTGTCGAAGGTCTGGGTCAGGATCGAGTGGACGTTGATATTGAGCGAACTCGGCAGGCCGTCCCTGGGAAGGTACGGCAGCGAGCGCAGCATCAACTGATCGAGCATGTGGGTGAGCGATTGGAACGCGCGCTTCGATCCGCGCATCTCGACGCCCGGGAAAAAGGTTTTTCGCAAGGTGTCGATGCTGACATAGAACTCGCGCATGGTCGGCGCGAGCAGTTGCGAATCGCTCTGCAGCACGATCGCCTGATGGTGCACGAACTTGGCGACGAACTCCTCGGGGCCCATGTCCTTGAATGCCTTGGCGACGCCGCGGATGTCCTCATCCGTCAGGCCGCGCGCGGGCCGGTCGACTCTTGACCGGGCGCGGCGGCGATCGGCGCTGTCTTCTTCCTTTTTCTCCTCCGGTTGCGGCTCTTCATCGAACAGCGGCAACGGTTCCGTGGACTCGTTGGGTGCATGCGCGGCCGCCTCGGCGGCCGGGTCGCCGTCGCCCCATTCGACATAGATCGCGCGGTTCAGCATCGTGTTGACCGCTTCCAGGGTCAGCCGTGAGAGAAAGCGGTCATAAACCTCCGGCGCGACGAAAGCCGCCTTGCCGTCATCGCCGGGATAGACCGCGGCGATGGCGCCGCTCAGCGATTCCCGCTGCGCGCCCACGGCGACGGCCTGGATCGCCTGCTGCTGCTTGTCGGAGCGCAGGCGGCCGAACGACGCCGGAAACGGCGCGAGGATCAGGTCGCGCTCGCCCGCGCGCACATGGGCGATCTTGAAGTTGGGCAGCGCCTTGGTGAGGCCACGCGGATCGAGCGCCCTCACGATCGACGAACGCACGTTCTCCTTGCCCAGGCCGCCCAGGATGTAGCCCGTCACCTTCACGCTGTCGGCGATCGCCATCACCTGCGCGTCCTTGGCCGGCATCATGAGCAGGAAACTGATGTGCTGAAGCGGCGGGCCGCCCCACCGCCCGGCGCGGAGGTTCATGAGGAACTCGGCGCCCGAAAGCTCGGGCCGGTGGGCGCAGATCACGCAGTCCACCGGGGTGCGCCGGTCCTGGAGCACGCGCAGCGCGATGATCGCCGACGGCGCCACGTGCACCGCGGGGGAGCCTTCGGACAGCAGGAACCGCCGCAACGCCTCGCAGACCGGACCCTCGGAATCCACCACCAGGAACCGGGTCCGTGCGATCACCGTCTTTTGGGGCTTTTCGTCTGCGGACATGGGGCGAACGGAAATTTTTCTGATCGACACGACGGACTATGCGCGCATGGCGGCCGTCACTATAGCGTCCCCGTCTCCCAAAGGTACAAGGTGAATAAGCTTAACCCCCGATAAGCTATAACCGGCGCCCCCAGCTATGGCATACCTATGAATTCGGGGACCGACAGACCATGAAAAAATCCGCCCGCGCGGCGAAAAGAAACAGCCCGAAGAAAAAGGGCGGCGGCACGAAGGCGGGTAAGCCGGATGCGCCGCCTTCCCGGCTGATCGATTCGCAAATCAAGGCGATGCCCGATTGGCGCGGTGAAACCCTTGCGCGCATCCGCAGCCTCATCCGGGACGCCGACCCGGACGTGGTCGAGGAGCTGAAGTGGCGTGGCGTGCCGGTATGGTCCCACGCCGGGATCATCTGCACCGGCGAGACCTATAAGAAGGTGGTGAAGACCACCTTCGCCAAAGGCGCCGCGCTCAAGGATCCCAAGGGCCTGTTCAATTCCAGCCTGGAAGGCAACACGCGCCGCGCCATCGATTTTCACGAGGGCGCCAAGATCGACGACACAGCATTCAAAGCTCTGATCCGTGAAGCGGTCGCGCTGAACACAGCCGCCAAGCGGCCAGGAAGGAAAGCCTAGGCCGCCACGCGGTTCAGAGGCATTGACCCACGGACAAAGGTTTGTGAACCGGGTGAGCGGAAGTGATAGCCTTTACGCTGTTGTGGGACAGCCGGCGGGAGGGCCTATGGGGCTGATCGTTTCTTATGACGACAAGTTCGCGATGCCGTCCGCCGAGATCGAACTGGCCAGCGGCGAACACGTCCTGCTGACGCTTCAAAAACACGGACTGGTCATCAAGGCCCTGGCCCGTCCGGGCGCACCTGAGCGTATTCTGTTCGAAGCCGCGCCGTATGTGGTCGCGGACATTTGCGCGGCGCTCCTGGGCGGGACCGACTCCGCGGAGACCACACCGCTTAAGATCCTCACCGCAGCCACCGTGCGGTTGCCCGACGCGGCGGCCGTCCAGCACGCCTTCCAGATGGCCGCGGAAGCGTGACGCCCCGCCATGTTCATCGAAGAATACCCGAACGCGGTTTCCGCCGATCTGTGCGAGCGCATCATCGCGGCGTTCGAGCGCGATCCACGCCGTAAGCCCAGCTTGGTGACCGCGGGCGACCGCCAGGTCGTGCACCAGGGCCGCACCGGGACCACGATCCAGGATCCGGCCGCGGGCTCAAGGGAATGGCAGGCGCTGCTCGACGAACTTGCGCCGGCGTTCGAGAAAACCGCGCTGGACTACGCCTCCAAGCATCGCGGCTTCGTGCAACTCGCGAACCTGGACGACATCTACTGCACGCGGCCGAATATCGAGCGGGTCGATCCCGGGCAGCAGTTCGACTGGCACGCCGACCAGAGCGCCGCCACATACGAACGCGTGGTCGCGGGCCTCCTGTACCTGCGCACCGTCACGCAAGGCGGCCACACCGAGTTCGCGGCCCAAGGCCGCCGCATTCAGCCCGAGGCCGGCAAGATCGCCCTGTTCCCGCCATTCTGGACGCACCTGCACCGCGGCGTGAGTCCGGTTTCGGAAACCAAGTACGTGATCAGCTTCTTCTGGTCCTATGTGAAAGCGCGGCCGGGCGCGTGATTTACTTCGGTGCGCGGGCGCCGCTGGTCACCAGGGCCGCCGACACATAGCCCGTGCGGTTGCCGCCCGGGATGGCCACGGTCAGCCAGCGCTTGTCGGCGCTGACATCGACCACTTTCAGTTCGGCCTTGTCGGGAAAGGTGTAAAGCGGCGTGACGTCGCCGCCGACCGACGCGAACACCGGTGCGCCACCACGCGCGTTCACGACGTAATAGTATTGCAACGAGGCCATGAAGGCTTCCGACGCGTCGGGCAGGGGTTCCTGCGATTGGGGCGCGGCCGGAGCTTTTGCCGGCGCGGCCTTGGGCGTCGGCCCCGCCGGCACGGACGCAGCCGCCTGCAGCGTCGCACAGGGCGTGGGCAGCGGATGCAGGTAAGCCACGCGCTTGCCGGCGAAG
>JAIBCD010000013.1 GCA_019694335.1 Rhodospirillaceae bacterium
CTCATAACGGTCTGGTTGGGGGTTCAAGTCCCTCCGGGCCCACCAATTTCTCAAGGGGTTGCGAGGTTATGAGGCCCGCAATCCACCGCCGTAAGGGCGGCGCAGATTCTCTTTCCATTCACGCCCATCACCGTCCGCAAGTGTCCATAACGGACTGGCTGGCTGGAGCGGGACATACATCGGTGTCACGCGGCTGAAGATTAATGGGAGCGCCCGGCTTGCGCGTGGTCTGTCCCGGTGAGCGCCCGATCATTCGCCCCGGCCGGTACTTGCCGGCGGTCTCGTGGCGGCGGTCCTTAGCTGTTATCAAACTGCATGCGGCGGTTCATAAAGATCAGCCGAGTGATTACAAGGCGTGCGACAAACTCGTGCAAGACCGGTTCAATGAGGCGGAATTTTTCCGCGCCGAGTGTCGCGAGTTTTTCCGGCGGCAGGCGGTATACAATTGACGGGGCTATCGCCTGAGCCGACGCCGAACGGGTTTTATCCCCGCTGTATGCGGCCATCTCTCCGATCACGGTGCCACGCGAAAACTCCCGAAGGCGTCTGACGCCCTTGGGAGTATCCAGTTGGACTTCGATCGCGCCGCGTTCGATCACGTAAAGGCAGATGTCCTGGTCGCCCTGTCTAAAGAGGTAGTCACCCTCCTTAACCTCTAGGCGCTCCATCACTTCCACGAGCCAACGGCTCTTGCTCGGATCGCCGACTATGTCGGTCAAGATTTCGTGGATGCTTTCGCACTCCGGTTGGTCGGGCTGCGAATTCAACACTCTCTCCTCGACCCGCTTCAGGCTCAGATCGAGATCGGGAAAAATATGGAAGGAGTCCGCATCCAACCCTTCGGCATGGTCGAGTGCGGTTCGGATCTGCCCAGTCATTCCGCAGACGATGGTCTCGATCCCTGCGCCATCCAGAAGGGTAACGATCTTGGTAAGGATCTGTGCCGCGGTGCTGTCCATTCCCGTGACGCGCCGGAAGTTGAGAACGACGTGCGCAAGTTCCTGGTTCGTCTCCGTTTCGCGCTTAAGCTTTTCGTACAGGCGGCTTGCCGACCCGAAGAACAGAAATCCGCGCAAATTGAAAATGCGAGCGGCGGCGCTGCGTTGCTTCAGAAGGCGCACTTTGCCTGCGGAGCGCTCGACCGAGCTGGTGAGCTCATTCAAGGAAAATACGCCCTCCACGATGTCGATCCTGCTGTAACGCACGATAAACAAGAGCGAGGAAAGCAAGATGCCCAGCACGACGCCGGGCATGAAGCCAACAACGACGATGACGCCGAATATGGACCAAACAACGATCCGCTCCGGAAGGGGCATGCGATGGCGAATTTCGACGAGCCAGTCGAAGAACAAATTGAAGGCCATGAAAATCACCATGGCTGCCGCTACGCACTTCGGCACATATTCGAGAAATCCTCCGCCCAGCGCCGCGCCGACCGCGCAAATCGATGCGACGATAAGCGGGAAAAGCCGGCTGCTCGCGCCGAGTTTCGGATACATCACCGAGCCCACGATGTCGGTGACGGCGGGAGCGCCCAGGATAAGTCCGCTGGCAATATTGGCGGTGCCCAGGGTTCGCAGTTCGCCCCTGAGCGGCAGGACCGTGCGCGCGCCCACTTCGAGCGCGGAAAGATTCAGGGAAACGCCGATGACGTTCAACACCACAGCCGTGGCGATTTCCGGGATTTTGGACGTGAGGAAGGAGAGATTGATTCCGGTGGCGGACAGGTCCGAAAATCGGGCGGCTCTTCCCGTTTCAAAGGAAAACACCCAGCCTTCCGCATGCAACGCGGCGAGGTTCATGCCCTGGGTGGTTGCTGCAAGGTAAAAGCCGGCGGTTGCAAGGAGCAACACCCCAGGCAAGAGCAGAACGTGGTGCCACATGCGCGCCAACACGAAAAGCCCGAACCCGACCCCGACGGCGGGCAACCAGCGTAGCGCTACGCCCTCCGCGACGAGCTTCGGGATTGCTTCCCTGGAAATGGAGGCGTCCGTCAGGAGTGCAATCGCGGCATCGAACAGCAGCCATCCCAAACCGGCGAGAAACCCGCAGACCACGGGGAAGGGGAGTAGCTGGATCAGGTGCCCGACGTCGAACCGCGAAGCCAAACGAAGGCTTATGCCCGCGAGCAAGGCAATTAACGCCATGATGGCGAACATTGTGGACGCCGCATCGCCCGGCGTCGCGAAGCTACCCCATTGTGCGTTGGCGGTCGCGCCGATGGCAGCCATGATGGCGACTGTCTGCTCATCGATCACCGCGACATGGAACGAGTGGAAGGAGGTTGCTCCCACGACGCCGGCGATAAGCGCACTGCTCAGCAGCATCACCACAATCGCGACGGACAGATAGCCGGAGAGGTGTCCGGCGAAAATCATGGCGGCGAAGGTGCAGCTCCACAGCATCGTTTCGACGCCGCTGAGACCGCCAAGGACAATATCTGGCGCAATGCGCTCGGGCAGGTAATCTTTAAGTCGGAGGCCGTGCCACGCATTCATGGTGTCCGGCTGGATAGAGGGCACCAGCGACGGTGTCAATCCGCTCTGCCTGCGCGCACCTCAAGGCAGCCCCTGTCTTTGGATCAACGTGGGGGTTAATATCCTTGTGGGCCCAAAGGGCCAGGGCGGCTACGGCGGACATTTAACGCCGCCCAGCGAATTGGCTGCGAGATGACCCCATGCGCGCGCCTTTGACGGCGCGCCGCGAACATCGTCCAGATCGCGATTGGCTGTTGCGCGCTTGCGGCCGGCCGTGATGCGTGCCGTGTGGAACGTCTCGAAGTCTTCGGCGGTGATGTGCTCCAGCCGATCGGCGCTTCTCCTCCTCAACCGCAATCGTCATGCCTTCCAGAACAGATCGGCACCGTGCCACCGCATCGTTGTAGTGACCGACCAAGAAAAGTTCTCTGGCCTTGTGCGGATGTCCGATTGCGGTGCGTAAGTGCGGGGCTTGAGATTGCGGCGGTCGGCCATTCCGCCACTGGTCGAAACGCGGCCGATCAACTAACATCCACTGCGGACCACTCACGGGGGTCGAGCACGCTCCTCAAGATGGCACGATCCTCAAGATGGCACGATCCTCAAGATGGCACGATCCTGAAGATGGTAAGTGCGGATCAGGTCTTGCCGGCAGTAATTCAAGATCGGCCTTGCCGTTCTACAATGGGGATTCGTATCGTCGATTGATCCGGAAGCTCACAAACTCAACGATGTTCATTTCAGCATCGCATCGCCAACGAGGGGAGCATCATGAATACGATCGCATCGGATTTGAAACAAGTTGGACGAAATTGGAGCTGGATGCTTGCTTATGGCATCCTGCTTGTCGTGCTGGGCATCTTCGCAATGACGCATCCGCTCGCGATGAGCTATGGCGTTGGCATCATATTGTCGGTGAGCTTCCTCTTCAGCGCGGGCGGTGCGCTGATTGCCGCGTTTCGCGATGCGGGATGGCAGGCGAAGACGGTCGATGTGCTGTTCGGGGCGCTGTCGTTGCTGGCCGCCATCATCTTCTTCGTCAACCCGTTCAGTGGCGCCCTAACTGTGATCTGGGTGATCGGCGTGATGTTCCTGATTATGGGCGGATTTGAATTCGTCGCCGGTTTCAGATCGAACAGCGATCGAGTCTGGCTGATCATGCTGGGCGTGGTCGATATGTTGATCGGTTTCTGGGCGACATTCTTCATGCCGCCTACTGCGGCGCTAGTGGCGCTGGCAACTCTGGTTGGCTTGGCATTCATGTTTCGCGGAATTCTGCTTGCGATCCTGGCCTTCAAGACGCGGGGTCTGGCCAAGGCTTGATCCACCACGACCTGATCCCGCGCGCGGGTTTTCTTGGCGCGCCGGCCCCCTCTTAACTCAAGTGGAGGAGACAGTATGCCGGAACGAAAGAGCCAAAGTGTTCAGCCGGGGTCGGTGGAAAGCGATCCTTCGATCAGCGTGGTGGTGCTTGATGGCGGACCCTACATTGTTCGGGGGGCGCCCCCGTTGCATATCCAGACGATCACGCGCAATGCTCAGGGACAGTCATGGTCCTATACGCAGGGCCGGGAATTCCCGATCAAGGACAAGACCGCGTTGTGCCGTTGCGGCCATTCGCGCAACAAGCCCTATTGTGACGGCACGCACGCCAAGGTCGATGTCGACCTGACTGAAACCGCGACTTTTGAGCCGATGCTGAACGGGGCCGAGGAAATCGATGGTCCACGCTATGCGCTGACCGATAATGAGCACTACTGTGCCTTCGCCCGATTCTGCGACAACGGCGAGCGAATCTGGAACGAGGTCCGGATACCAGGTGAGGAACACGCGCAACTGGCCGTCCATATGGCCCACCATTGTCCCGGGGGGCGTCTGCTGGTCTGGGACCGAACAACGGGTCTTCCGGTCGAGCAACCGCTGCCCGTGAGCCTTTCGCTGATCGAAGATCCGGGCGCCCAGGCCAGCGGCCCGCTGGTGCTGCGTGGTGGCATCAGGGTGCAGAGTGCCAATGGCGAGAGCTATGAAATTCGCAACCGTCAGGCACTGTGCCGTTGCGGCGCGTCATCGAACAAGCCGTTTTGCGATGGCAGCCACGCCTCGATCCACTTTCGCGACGGACTGGAATAGGGCCGCGCCAGGCAACAACCAGTTACTTGGAGCACACCTGAAACATGGGAAATCCGCATTGAACGCCGGTTGATCCGGCGAGAGGAAGGGGAACAAAGCTCGGCAAGGACCGCTTGGTATCTTCTCGGGTGCGCATCGTTCCTCAACTGCCCGCGGCACTCTTCACGCCGGCGAGGCAGCTCAAGGACGGTCTCGACGCCGTCGAGGTGGATTTCCAGCACCGCTTCCGGCAGAGAGAAAGGAACAATGTTCTGCGGGGCGCTAAGCTGGCTGCAAATCCTGCCGCCCGAATTCGTCGACGAAATCCTCGACCCGCTGGACCGCGGTGCGGTTCGGGTCGAACGCGAAGTAGCGGTTGAACACGCGGGCGCGCGCGGCCATGTCCACGGGCGGCGGGCCGTTCACCACGCATTCGGCGACCGCGCGCCGCAGGCTTGGTTCATCGGGCAGGAATTCCATATGCCCCCGCAAATTCGGATCGGCGGGCGAGGGCGCCAAGCCCTTGGGCGCCTGGTCGGTCTCGCCCCAGCGCGGGATCAGGATGCGCGTGGGCGACAGCAGGGCCTCGTACATGGCGGCGGAGTGGAAGCCGACCACCGCGCGCGCGTTGCTGAGCAGCGACGGCAGGTACATGGTGTCGATGACTTCGAGACTCAGACCGCGCTGGGCCACGATCTGGCGTAGCTGCGTTTCTTCTTGGGCGTGCTTCGCCTTCAGCAGAAATGGCACCTGGGGATACTGCCGGGCGAGGTCCGAAAACAAATGCATCATGCCGAGGAAGTGCGTATCGGCGCCATAGCCCTTGAGATAGGACATCAGGACAATCGGGCGATCATGGGACGGCGCGACCGGGTGGCGCCATACATCAAGGCGTGGCCAGCCGGTCACGCGGAGTTGGGGCGCGGGTAACAGGTTCAAGCGTTCGAACAATTCACGCGTAGCTTCGCCGGCGCAAGCCATGGCGGTGATCTTGGGTATGCGGCTGAGCGCGGCATAGTAGTCGCCCTCGGTCTGGAGGCGGATGCCGGTGAGATTGTGCTCGCGCATTAGCACCAGGAAGGGCAGGCCGACTTCGCGACAGGCGAGACGCAGGCATTCATCCTGCCAATAGTCGAGATTCCCCGCCATCACCGCCGTGAGTTTTACGCCCTGTCGCACCAGATTGGCGAGGAGGCCGAGGCCGAACCGCTTGGCCTTCGCCCAGGCCGCATCCACGTCGGCTCCCGATTCATTGACGTAGTAGCCCTGGTCGCGCAGACGCGCTGGCATCCAGGCTGCCTGGGCCTCGGTGAGGAACGTATCCGGCAAGGCCGCCCAGGCGTAGCGCGTGCTGTGCTGCTGGAGGACGTCGATATCGCGATTGAACTGGAGGCTGTAGGAGCACAGCACCACGGGACGGTTGCGGTCGGCGCCCTCGAGAATCAACTCCATTACGGTCTCCACGCCCTAGGTGGCGGAATTCGTAATGTTTCCCAGACAGGCGCGCAACGCACAATTTGCGCGGCGCGCCCCACGGGACGTGCGCGGAGCGCTATTTCTCGACAATCTTCTTCTCGAGGATCTTCATCATCGCCCGGCCGATTCCGGACTCCTGCAGCCCGCGCGGGGCATCGCCGGCCGTGAGGTATAGCGCCTTGAGGTAGGCCATGTCGAACTCCGACAGGGTCTTGGCCCTGACGCTGTCGCTGCAATGCCCGAGCGCGTTGGTGATGCTGGGGATCTGCTGGCATTTGTCGGGGGTCTTGGCGCGCGCCAGGGACTGCATCGCGATGTAATCGGCGATGGTGCCGATCTCCCAGTCCTCGATCCTGGCGATATCCGCGACGACGATCACCGAGGCGAACTCGCTGGTCAGGCCCGAGCGCAGGTGGCTGCCGAGGGTGGTGTAAACCGGCGCATCGATTCCATCGATTCCCGACATGCCCGGGACCGAATTCCAGTCGTAGCTGTCGAGGGTCCGCTGGCCGCGGACATCGCGCGTGCCGGTGGCGTACCACGCCTGCACCGGGTAGGTGACGGTCGCCAGCTTGGCAAGCATCGCCGGATAGTAGGGGCCCAGGAGTTGCGGCCGCTTGGCCTTGACGTAGTCGAGCAGCTCCTGTGGATGCGGGCTGAAGTGAACGGCGAGGTTGGGTCGGCAGGGTTGATCCTTGACCTCGGGTGCGCCGACTTCGGCGGCAACCTCCTTGATGCGGTTGGCGACATAGGCGTTATAGCCCTTGGCGAGGCCTTGGACCTGCACGCACAGGGGCTCGTGCCAGCGCGAGATCTGGTCGAGGAAATCCGACGGCGCCGTGTACATGCGCACGAACTCCCGGGTGCGCACGAATTCACGGATCGCCTTGCCGGTCACCACGATCTCCTCCATGGGCGCGGTCGGCGGCGCCACCTTGGACGGCGCGGGAGCGGGAGCGTTCGCCGCCACCGCCGTCTCCGCCGGCACCGCCTTTGCCGGTATCGGTGCGATCGCGGTGGTTTTGGGCGTGGCGGGCACGTGCGCCGCCGCCGCGCGGGCTGGGGTGGAAACCGTAACCGCGCGCGGCGCCGGCTTGGATGCGGCCTGTGGCAAAGCTTGAACGGCGCTATCCGGACGCGGCTGCGGGGCAGGCGGCACCGCTGTGCTCGTGCGCAGCGGCGCTGCGATCGCTTCAGGCGTCAGCAGCCCCGACGCCAGCAGCAGCAGCAGCGCGCCAGCGGCGACCCCCGCCAGCAGCGCCAGCTTGGGGACGCCGAGGCGTGTGAATGTGCCGTTTTCCAGAATTCGCTTCACGCGATGCTTGAGGTTGGCGCCCGCGACGCCCGAGGCGCAGGTAAGGGGCGAGCGCAGATAGAAGCGGCAGACTTCGAGGATGCTGTTGGCGTAGGCCTTGGGATCGCTGCCGCCGGCCAGCACGGTTTCGTCGCAGGCGCGTTCGCGCTCGGCCACCAGGCACTTGCCGATCCACCAGACGACCGGGTGGAACCAGAACACCAATTGGACACCCATGTGAATCGCCGCGGTCAGGTTGTCGCGGCGGCGCCAGTGGCACAGCTCGTGCTCGATCACGAGGGCGAGCTGCGCGGGCGAGAGTTGCGCGGTGATGCCCTCGGGCAGGAGCAGGACCGGACGGAAGATCCCGACCAGCCCGGGCTCGAACAGCGTGCGGCTGAACCGCACCGGGATCGCCGCCGCGATGGGCGCGGGAGTCGAGGCCTTGCGCACGGCCCGCAGATGCAGCCACTGCTCCGTCCAATGGCACAACAGGCAGAAACAGCCGACGAGCCAGACGCCGAGCAGGATCGATTCATGGTTCAGGGATGCGCTGGGCAGCGTTTTGGCCGGTAGCGCCATGAGGGCGGCGCCAACAAGAGGTTCGGGCAGCGCGAGGTGCGCCACGGCGTCCGGTAGGGCGAGGTCCGGCAGGGCCTCCGCCAGCAGGCGCGGCAGGTCGCGCGGTAGAGTCAGGGCGACCGCGGGCGCGGTCTCCCAGCGCAAGGAGCTGCCCACGGCGGCGATCGCGGAAAACGGAATCGCGAATTTCACCGACGCGGCCAGCCACAGGCCATACCGCACGGCCGCGCGGTTGTTGGCGAAGAACAGGGTCAGCTGCCCCATCAGCAGCGCGAACAGGGTGGATTCGAGCAGATGGTCAATCAGGAAGGAGGTCATTTGGACTTCTCCTCTTGTTCGAACTCATTTTGTTCAAAGCGGGCGAGCACTTCCTCGGCTTCTGCGATGTCGTCGCGGGTCAGCTTGCCGGTTTCGATCAGGTGGGCCATGAGCAGGCTGGGCCCGCCGCCGAGGAGACTGAGCAGTTCGTCCACCAGCCGCCCGCGCGCGGCGCGCGGCGACAGCACGGCTTCGAAGATATGGGCGTTGCTGATTTTCTTGGCCCGCCGCAGCGCCTTCTTGGTTTCCAGGCGGTACACCGTGGTCTGGATGGTGGTGTAGGCGGGCCGCCGCGTGGCCGGGAAGGCTTCCTGGATTTCGCGCACCGAGCACGGCCCCAGCTTCCAGACCGCCTCCATGATCCGGAGTTCGAGCGTGGTCAGCTTGGGAATGGCCATGGAGAGTCCCCCGGGGCGCAGAACTACTATCGATGTAGTAGAAACTACTATCCGACCGAAGGCAAGCCGCTTTCGGGTCAGTCCAGGGCTGAAATCACCGCCCGCAGGGTTTCCATGATCCGGTCGATCTGGGCGCGTTCCACGATGAACGGCGGCGACATGGCGATGGTGTCGCCGGTCACGCGGATCAGCACGCCTTGTTCGAAGCAGCGGGTGAACACCTCCATGGCGCGGGCGCCGGGCGCTCCCGCGCGCGGCTCCAGCTGAACCGCGCCGATCAGGCCGAGGTTGCGGATATCCTCCACATGACGCGTGCCGCGCAGGGCGTGGATCTGGCTCTCGAGGTAAGGCGCCATTTCCGCGCAGCGCTGGAACAGGTTTTCCTCTTTGTAGGTGTCGAGCGTCGCCAGGGCCGCCGCGCAGGCCAGCGGGTGGCCGGAATAGGTATAGCCGTGGAACAGCTCGATGCCGCCGGGGGCGGTGGCGCCGGCGATGGCGTCGAAGATGCCTTCGCGCGCCATCACGCCGCCCATGGGTACGGTGGCGTTGGTCATGCCCTTGGCCATGGTGATCAGGTCCGGGGTCACGCCGAAATATTGCGAACCGAAGGCGGTCCCCAGGCGGCCGAAGCCGGTGATGACTTCGTCGAAGATCAGCAGAATGCCGTGCTTGTCGCAGATCGCGCGCAGGCGCTCGAGATAGCCCTTGGGCGGCACCAGCACGCCGGTGGAGCCGGCCACCGGTTCGACCATGACGCAGGCGATGGTCGATGCGTCGTGCAGGGCCACCAGCCGTTCCAGGTCATCGGCGAATTCCGCGCCTTCGGCCGGCTGCCCGCGCGACCACTGCTGGCGGGCGAGGTCGTGGGTGTGGCGGATGTGATCGGTGCCGGGGATCAGCATGCCGAAGGTCTTGCGGTTGCTGACGATACCGCCGACCGAGATGCCGCCGAAGCCGACGCCATGATAGCCGCGCTCGCGCCCGATCAGGCGGGTGCGCGTGCCCTGGCCGCGCGCGCGGTGATAGGCGAGCGCGATTTTCAGTGCGGTGTCGTCGGCCTCGGAGCCGGAGTTGCAGTAGAACACATGGCTGAAACCCTGGGGCGCCAAGTCGATCAGCCGGTTGGAGAGTTCAAAGGCGGCGGGATGGGCGAGCTGGAATTGCGGCGCGTAGTCCAGGACCGCCGCCTGCTTCTGGATCGCGGCGACGATCCTGGGCCGGTTGTGGCCGGCGTTGCTGCACCACAGGCCCGACGTGGCGTCGAGCACTTCGCGCCCTTCCGGTGTGCGGTAATACATGCCGTCGGCGGATGTGAATAATTTAGGCGCCGCCTTGAAGGCGCGGTTGGCCGTGAACGGCAGCCAGTAGGACTCGAGATCGTTGACGCCGGCTTTATGCGAGGCCATCGCGCTTCCTCCGTTGGTTCAGGCGCGAATTTTAGACGGATTTGCCGCGCGCGGTCGAGCGGGCCGGAGTCGGCGGACCGGAGTCGGCGGGCCGGAGTCAGCGCGCCGGCTTGGCGGGCCACAGCACGCGGCCGTGGACCTTGCTCGTGTCGCAGATCCCCACGGGCACGCTGGCGATCCTGAGAAAAGGCACCTGGTTCTTGACCAGGACAGTGTACATCGCCACCTGGTCGATGCCCCAGGGGAGGCGCCCCTTTTCCAGGAAATGGGCGACATATCCCACCACCCGCAGCAGGTAGTCGCGGGCACGGGCCTGCGCGGAAAACCCGGTGAACGACAGGCATACCTTGTTACGCACTTCGAAACGCCCCGGCGAGAGCCCCAGCATCGCGTCGCAGCCCTCCAAGGCCGTGAACAGCAGCTGGGTATCGTCCGCGACCAGCATGTCGGTGTCGAGCATCCACACCGCCGCATTGGGATGGGCGGTCAGCAATTGGTGCAGGCGGATCAGGCGGCCGGCGTGATAGTAGCCGCGCGCCCGCGCATTGGCGGCGGGGCCCGGCGTGCGCAGATTGGTCCACTCGGTGGTGAGCGCCCAGCTAAGACCGGCGTAACCGTCCAGCCGCGCCACGGCGGCTTCGGTCTCGGCCGGGGTCATGTCCATGATATGCAGCGCGAGATGGCCGCCGGGCGCGGCATGGCGCGCGAAGCTCTCGACCAGATCCCAGCCCCATTTCTGGAAATAGAGATAGTCGGCGGCGGTGAACACAACCCGCGTGGCGCCGTCCGGCAGCGGTTTGAGGACACGTTGCGGCGGCAGGCGCTGCGAAGCGCTCGCGCCCAGCGCCGCGAGCTTGGCGTGCAGGCCGTCGTCGAACGAGGTGACCGCGGCCACATGGTCCATGCCTTGCGCGCGCAAGCCCGCGAGCACTGTCTCGGCTTCCATGACGCGCCCGGTGGAGACCAGGCTTTCGGCCAGCAATATGGCGGCGCCCGGGGAGGCGTAGCGTCCGAGGAACGTTCTGGCCGCGGCGGTCAGGGCTTCCAGCTCGGCGCGGGCGAACTGGAAATCGAGATCGTCCACGCCGCGGGCATTGGTCACGGACAGGCCGGCGTCGCGCCGCGCCTGCTTCTCGCGCAAGTGCGCGAAGATGTGCAGTTCGTTGAGACGCAAGGCGTCGGTGATGGGCTTTTGCGCCAGGCGCGCGCGCACCATCGCGATCGTTTCATCGAGGGCTTCGTATTCGCCGGCGGTGCAGCAGGCATAGAACAGGTTGGGGTCGCCGGGCGCGGCGGCGAGGGCCTTGAGGGCATCGCGGAAGGAAACGGCGGGCATGCGTTACTCCGCAACCAGATTTTTGTGTTCCAGCCGGCTCAACCAGCGGACCAGCGGCCACAGCAGCGCGAGATAGATCAGCGCCGCCAGCACCACCGGCGAGGGATTATAGACCAGCGATTGGGCGTCGCGCGCGATCCGTAAAAGTTCCGGCAGCGCCACGACACTGGCGATGGTGGTCAGCTTGATGACCTCGATACTGTTGCCGAGCAGGTCGGGTAGGACGTTGCGCACCGCCTGGGGAATGACCACATGGATCAGTGCCTGACCGCGCGTCAGGCCGGTCGAGCGCGCGGCTTCCATCTGCCCCGCGGGTACGCTGGCGAGGCCGGCGCGGAAAATCTCGCCGTAATAGGCGGCGTTGTTCAAAAGGAAGCCGAGCGCCACGGCCAGCAGCTTGGGCAGGTCGATCCCCAGGAACGGGAATCCGAAGTAGATGAAGATCAGCAGCACCAGCGGCGGCAGCGCGCGGAACAGGTCGACATAGACCGCGACCAGGATGCGCGCGAGTCGGTTGCCCTGGGTCGCGAGCAAAGCCACCGCGAGGCCGCCGGCGAGGCCGAGCGGGATCACCAGCACCGAAAGTCCCAGCGTGGTCAGCAGCCCTTCCAGCAGGAACGGCAGCACCTGCTTGAACACGCCGACGTTGAAGAAATTGGTGAGCAAGGCGTCCATGCTTATGTCCGCCACTGGAAGCGGCTTTCCAGGCGCCGGGCGCCCAGCATGGCCGGAATGAAGATCACCAGATAGGCGGCCGCCGCCATGGTCAGGGGCGTCGGGTTGCCGGCGGCGCTGGTGGCGGACTGCGCCAGGTTCAGCACCTCGGACAACGCCACGACCGATCCCAGCGCCACGTTCTTGGCGACCGCGATGACGCGGTTGGTGAGCGGCGGTATGGCGATGCGGATCGCCTGGGGCAGGATCACGGCGTGCATGGTCTGCCACCATGTCAGGCCGGTGGAGCGCGCGGCCTCGGTTTGGCCACGCGGCAGGCTGAGGATGCCGCCCCACACGCTTTCCTCGGCATAGGCCGCCAGCACCAGCGACAAGGCCAGCCAGGTTGCGGTGAAGGCCGACATCTCGACGCCGATCATCGGAAAGGCGAAAAAGAAGATGATGATCAGCACCAGCGGCGGCAACGCCCGCAGGATGTCGACGAAGGCGACGATCGGCAGGCGCATCCAGCCGCGCCCCATCGCCCGCAGGATCGCGAGCGCGAGGCCGGCGGCGAGGCCGGTGACCGTGACCGCGAGGCCGACGCCGATGGTGACCGCCATGCCGGACAGAATGTCGGGCAGGTAACGCGCCGCGACCTCGGCGTTGAAGAACGTCTCCAGGAATTTGCCGAAGCCCTGCATCAGTGCCCGGCGGTGTAGCGCGCGAGGAAGGCGCGGGTGCGGTCGTGTTTGGGGGCGCCAAACACCTCGGCCGGCGGGCCTTGTTCGACGATGGCCCCGGCGTCCATGAAGATCACGCGGTCGGCGGCGGCGCGGGCGAAGCCCATCTCATGGGTGACCACCAGCATGGTCATCCCGGCCTCGCGCAGCTCGCGCATCACTTTCAGCACCTCGCCCACGGTCTCGGGGTCGAGGGCGCTGGTGGGTTCGTCGAACAGCATGAGCTTGGGTTGCAGCACGATGGCGCGGGCGATGGCGACGCGTTGCTGCTGGCCGCCGGAAAGCTGCGCCGGATGGTTGTTGGCCTTGTCGGCCAGGCCGACGCGCTCCAGCGCGGCCAATCCCAGGGCATCGGCTTCGGCCGGGGATTTTCCCTGCACCTTGCGCAACGCCAAGGTGACGTTGTCCAGCGCGGTCAGGTGCGGATAGAGATTGAATTGCTGGAACACCATGCCGATGCGCGTCCGCACCTGGTTGATGTTCACCCCGGCGCGGGTGATGTCCTCGCCGTCGACGATGATATGCCCGCCGGTGGACTCCTCGAGGCGGTTACAGCAGCGCAGGAGGCTGCTCTTGCCCGAGCCCGAAGGGCCGACGATGCACACCAGTTCTCCCGGGAAGACGCGCAGATCGACGCCGCGCAGCACCTCGAGCGCGCCGTAGGATTTCCGTAGTCCGGCGAGCTCCAGGAGAGGCGTCATCGCGTTGGAAACTTTACGAGCACTTCAATGGGGCAGGGGTGGCGTCATAGCCGTCCATGCCCGGGATACCCTGGCCCGGCGCGATCGCGACCGCGCTGTTGCTGGCCTCGGGCATGAACCCGAACCACTTCTGCGCGGTCCTGGCGACGAAGCCGTCCTTCTTCATGCACTTCAGCACCATCGAGATGGAATCGCGCCCCGCCTTATCGTCGGCGCGGAACGCCAGGGCCCAGACGAAGCCGGTGTGGATGGAAAAGGTCGGTTTGACCAGGGGATTCTGCTTGGCGACCCAGCCCGAGACGCTGCTGGCCGAGAGGTTGGCGTCGGCGCGGCCCGCCTGCACCGCCTGCACCGCGTCGGCGTTGCTGCCGTAGGAGGCATAGGTGAAACCGTACTTGGCGCCGTTGTCACGGCACCAGGCCTCGAACGCCGAGCCCTTGTTGACCGAGATGACTTTACCCTTAAGGTCTTCCAGCGCCTTGATGCCGGGCGCGGCTTTCTTCTCGACGAAGGTGAAGTCGGTATCCAGGTAGCCCTCGCTGAACAGCATCTGCTTGGCGCGTTCCGGCGTCGCGGTCACCGGCGTCAGGATGAAATCGTATTTGCCGGCGTTCATGCCCGGCAGCAGGCCGGAGAACTCGGTGCCTTCGACTTCGAGCTTCCGTCCCATGCGCCGGGCGATCTCATAACCGAGGTCCAGGTTGAACCCCTGCAAACCGCCGCCGAGCTTGACCATGGCGTGCGGCGCGAAGGTGGCATCGACACCGGTTCTCAGGACTTGTTGCGCGCACGCCTCCCGTCCAGAGAGGGGGCTCGCGACCAGAACGGCCGCCACCAGTCCAAGGCACAGTTTCCGCGTGGTCATCGAAAATCCTCTGCTTCCCGCGTTGCAGCATAATGCACTAAAATCCGCCGCGTCCATAATGCCCTAGGCCGCCAGGAATGCCCGCACAACCATGGATATAGCCGCTGAAGACCTCACGCCCGGACAGCTTTACAAGCTGCTCACCAGCACGGTGATGCCGCGGCCCATCGCCCTGGTGTCCACGCGCGATGCCGGCGGCACCGTCAATGTGGCGCCGTTCAGTTTCTTCAATGTGTTCAGCGAAGCGCCGCCGCTGCTGATCCTGGGCATTGAGGGCAGCAACCGGGAGGGCGCGGGCCAGCTCAAGGATACCTCCCGCAATATCGCCGCCCAAGGCGAGTTCGTGGTCAACCTCGTCAGCCGCGAAATCGCCGACCAGATGGTCGCTTGCGCCGTGCCGTTTCCCGAAGGCGTGAGCGAACTTCGCGAGGCCGGACTGACGCCGCGCGCGTCAAAACAGGTCGCGGTCCCCGGGGTCGCGGAGTCCCCGGTGAGCTTCGAGTGCCGGTTGTTCGCCAGCCAGACCCTGCCGCAGGGGCGTAATCTGATCACCGGCGAGATCGTGCATATTCATGTGCGCGACCACCTGATCGACGAGAACCTGACCATCGATGTCGCGGCGCTCGACGTGGTCGGGCGCATGAACGGCAACGGGTGGTATTGCACCACCCGCGACCGCTTCCAGATCCCCAACATGACCGTCGCCGCCTGGCGGGCGAAGAAGGGCGGCGGAGCAATTTAGGCCGAAGTGGAAGCCGGTTCGGCCGCCAAAATTGCGGCCAAACCGAAGACCGGCAATTTAGGCCGAAGTGGAAGCCGGTTCGGCCGCCAAAATTGCGGCCAAACCGAAGACCGGTTATTCGCCGATCAGGATCTCCTCCATCCGTGCGGCGCCGGACTGCCGGTCGAACAGGCGCCGGTACATGCCGCGCGGGTTCGCGAGCAGACCGGCATGGTCGCCGTCCTCGATGACCGCGCCCTTGTCGAACACCAGGATGCGGTCGAGCGCGCGCACCGTCGACAGGCGGTGGGCGATGATGATGGCGGTGCGGCCTTTCATCAGCCGGCCGATGGCTTCCTGGATCAGCGCCTCGGAGTCCGAATCCAGGCTCGAGGTGGCCTCGTCCAGGATCAGGATCGGCGCGTCGGCCAGGAAGGCCCGCGCGAGTGCCACCCGCTGACGTTCGCCGCCCGAGAGTTTCACGCCGCGTTCGCCGACCAGGGTGGCGTACCCCCGGGGCAGGCGCGAGATGAATTCGTGGGCGTTGGCGAGCCTGGCCGCGTGCTCGATCTCGGCCTGGGTCGCGTCCGGCCGGGCGTAGGCGATGTTGTCGGTCAGGCTGCGGTGAAACAGGATCGGCTCCTGCTGCACCATGGCGATCTGCGCGCGTAAGGATTGCTGCGTGGCCTCGCGCACGTCCTGGCCATCCACCAGCACCCGGCCACCGGTCACGTCGTAGAGCCGCTGGATCAGCTTGACGAAGGTGGTCTTGCCCGAGCCCGAGTGGCCCACCAGGCCGACACGCTGGCCGGCCGGGATGGTCACGGTCAGGTTGCGGTACAAGGGCGTGGTGTGGCCGCCGTAGCGGAAGGTCACCTCGTCGAAGCGCACTTCGCCATCAGGAATGCAGGCGGGTTTGGCATTCGGCGCGTCCTCGATGCCCAGCGGGTGGGCGTGGATTTCTACCAGTTCCTCCATTTCGTTCACCGAACGCTGCAAGTGGTTCACATGCTGGCCGATGTCGCGCAGGTAGCCGTGCACGATGAAATAACTGGTGAGCACGTAGGCCACGTCGCCCGGCGAGGCTTTGCCCTGGAACCACAGCCAGATCGCCGCGCCGACCAGCGAGGTGCGCACTACCCACAGCAGCGCGATCTGGCTGCTGCCGGACCAGGTGCCGCGCACCCAGGTGCGGCGGGTGCGCGTCTTCCATTTTGCGAGCAGGCGGCCGAGCGTGTCCTCCTCGCGGTCCTCGCCGCCGAAGCTCTTGACCACGGCGTTGGAGCTGATGGCATCGGCCAGCGCGCCGCTCAGCCGCGTATCCCAGGCGTTGGATAGGGACGCAGCCGGCGCCAGCCACTGGGTCGCGAGCGTGACGGTGAGGGCGGTGTACAGCACCGCGCCCACGCCCATCACCGCGCCGAGCAGCGGCGCGTTCAAGGTCAGCAGCACGATGGTGCCGGCCAGCACCACCACCGACGGCCCGAGCGCCAGCAGTAACGTGTCGTTGAGCAGGTCGAGCGCCCACATGCCGCGCGTGATCTTGCGTACCGTGGAGCCGGCGAAGGTATTGGCGTGCCAGTCGGTCGAGAACCGCTGCACCCGGTGGAAGGCGTCGGCGGCGACATCTGCCATCAGCCGCAAGGTGAAGGAGATCACGCCCATCCAGGCGAAATGCCGCAGCACCACCATCGCCAGGCCAAGCGCGGCCATGGCCGCGAACGCCGGCAGCACCGCCGCACGCGTACCGGCGGCGAGCGCGTCGACGATGCGTCCGGCGAATACCGGGACGAAGATCTCGGTCACGGTCGCGCCGCAGATGCTGAGCGCGATCGACCAAGCGCGCAGCTTCTGCTTCGCCCAATGGGCAAAAGTGAAGCGAAGGACGGTGGGCATCGCGCTGGCGCGACGCTTGGAACGAAGTGCGGTCATAGGAAACTACCGGCGTGGATTCGCCGGCTCCATTTTCGCGTTTGGGATGATGTGATCCGAAAAGTCGGGATCGGTTTCAGAAGAGGCGGCCCACGAAACAAAAATGCGGGCGCCGCTTGGCCGGGATTCGCGGCGTTCTAAGCGCGCATCTCGGAGGGCGCGCTACGCGCGCAGGCGCCCTTTGATTTTGCTGTGATAAACCGGCATCGCCGTTCACCGCTGTTGCCTGAAACGGCGCGGAACATACGCCCGCGTCGGCATTTCGGCAAGACGCACGCGGCACGCGGCGAAATCCCAGTTCCCATAAGACCTTGGCGGGTGCACCTTATCCGCACGCCACATTTCAGTGATGGGGTTTGCCATGATCGGACAAGTGATTGTCTCCGCCGGGCTCCTTTCCGCCCTGCTTTCCACCAGTGCTTTCGCGCAAGCCACGCAGGCCCGCGCCGGTCTGCCGATCGACGCCTTGGCCAAGACGGTGTGGATCGAGGAATTCGACGTGGCGCCCGACGCCCAATCCATCGCCTACAAATCGGCGGAAGCGGGCACTTACGATATCTGGACCTCGCCGGTAAACGGCGGCACGCCGAAGCAGATCACCCATATGCCGGGCCGCGAGATGAACCCGGTCTATAGCCCGGACGGCAAGTGGATCGCCTTCGAGGCCGATTATCGCGGCGTTAACGTGCGCGACATCTACATCGTGCCGGCGGCAGGCGGCGAGCCCATCCAGCTCACCGACCACCCGCTCAACGACGCCAACCCGATGTGGGCGCCGGACAGCAAGACGCTGTACTTCGTCACCGACATGTTCTGGAACACGTCGATCGGCGCCATCGACATCGCCAGCAGGAAGATCACACGCGTCGGTCCGGGCGGCGGGTCGGCCAGCCTGTCGCCGGACGGCAAGATGTTCGCCTTCACCCGCAACACCAAGCCCAACGACGACGACCAGAGCAACAACGATATCTATGTCATGCCGGTCACCGGGGGCGAACCGCGCCTGCTTACGCCCGACACCCTCAATTCGCTGGACGCGGCGCCGCAATGGTCGCCGGACAGCAGGAAGCTGGCGTTCATCTCCGACCGCAACGGCTTCAACAACCTCGGCGTGATCGATGTCGCCAGCGGCAAGGCCACCATGCTGCTGACCGAGAACATCGAGGCCAGCGAGCCGCGCTGGTCGCCGGACGGCAAGTGGATCAGTTTCACCAAGAACCTGAACTACCAGTACCAGATCTTCCGGATCGGCGCGGACGGCGGCAAGGCGACGCAGCTCACCACGCGCGGCGGCGTCAACGGCGGTTCGTCCGCCACCGGACAGACCCGCGGCACCCATCTGTGGAGCGCCAAGGGCGACCAGATCTTCTTCTATCATTCCGACCCCTCCATGACCGGCGACGTGTGGGTGATGAAGGCGGCGGGTGGGGCGGAGCGCCAGATCACCAACCACCAGGATCCCGCGATCCGCGATGCCAGCCTGTTCGTGTGGCCGGAGTTCATGGAATACAAGAGCTTCGACGGCCGCAAGGTGGCGGGCCTGGTCTACAAGCCGAAGGGTTCCAAGGCGGGCGACAAGCTGCCGGCGTTGTTTTTCTTCAGGGCCAACTCCAACGGCCAGCACCCCGAGCAGTGGCATCCGTATATCCAGTACTTCGTCAGCCGGGGATACCTGGTGTTCGCCCCCAACTTCCGCGGCTCGACCGGGCGCGGCAAGGACTACCGCCAGGCGGTGTTCACGCGCGGCGGCGAGGACGACATTCACGACGCCTTCATCGGCATGGACATGCTGGCCGCCGACGGCTGGGTGGACCCGAAACGCGTCGGCGTTTTCGGTGGCTCGACCGGCGGTTACTTCACCACGGCGGCGGCGGTGAAAGACCCGCAGCGCTTCAAGGCCGGCATCGTGTGGTACGGCGCTACCGATCTGGTGACCTTGTCGACCTACGCCAGCATGGAAGGCTGGAACAAGTTCCTGATCGGCAAGACGCCGCAGGAAAACCCGGAGAATTATTATAACCGCTCGCTGATCTATCACGCCGACCGGGTGAAGGTGCCGCTGTTGTTCCTCTACGCCCAGGGCGATTCAGCCGCGCGCTTCCAGCAGATCGAGCAGTACGGCGTCCAGGCCAAGATCCACGGCAACTGGTACGACTGGGTGGAATACGCCGAGGAGCCGCACGGCTGGTACCACTTCCGCCCGGACAGCACCAAGAAGATGCTGACGATCATGAGCGACATGTTCGACACTTTCATCCTGGGCGACGCGAAGGACGTGAAGGCCATCGCCACCACCCAGCGGGAAGGGGTGAAGATCATCCGCAATCCCAATATCGAACTGTGGAACTCGCTCACCAACGGGTGGCCCGATGCGTCCAAGCCGCCGGCCTCCGCGACCACCACCGGCGGCCGGGGCGACGGCGGCGAAAGGTAAAGTTTCATTGAACCGCAAACAACGTTCCGGCGGCGGCGCGTAAAATGCCCCGGAATCCCGAGGCTATGGATTGGCCGCATCGTTTTGCCGCAGACCGGTTGCCACGTTTCGGAACGATGCGCTGCGTGGAGGAACCATGATCGGCCGCAGGCTTTTCGTCCGTAACGTATTCGCC
This sequence comes from Rhodospirillaceae bacterium, assembly GCA_019694335.1. Classification (GTDB taxonomy): domain Bacteria; phylum Pseudomonadota; class Alphaproteobacteria; order Rhodospirillales; family Rhodospirillaceae; genus SHVO01. Next base: position 19,622 of record JAIBCD010000013.1, read on the forward strand.
GCCTTGGCGATGGCGCCTGCCGCGCGCGCCTTCGCCGGGACCGCGAGGATCGAGACCGCGCCGACGGTCTACGATGCTACGTTCAAGGCCACGCTCCCGAAGGGCGCGGTCCTGCGCATTGTCGCCCGCTCCGGACAGCCCGCGGTGGAGGGCGGCGCCTATGCCTGGCATGCGGCGCCCGACGGCGGCGCCTGCTTCAAGACCGGCAACGGCTGGATCTACGTTTCAAACAGCGAAGTGGGCGACAGCGGCGGCGGCGTGGGCGCCTTGCGCTTCGACGCGTCGGGCAACATCGCCGACAGCTATCCCATCCTCAAGGGCACCAGCACCAATTGCGCCGGCGGCCGTACGCCCTGGGGCACGTGGCTGTCCTGCGAGGAGAACGGCGATGCCGGCCAGGTGTACGAGTGCGATCCCACCGGCGAGAAACCCGCGCAGGTGCGGCCCGGCCTTGGTTCCTTCAACCACGAGGCCGCGGCCTTCGATCCCAAGACCGGCATCGTCTATCTCACCGAGGACCGGCCCGACGGCTGCCTCTACCGGTTTGTCCCCGCGACCGCCGGTGACTTGTCCGCCGGGCGCCTGGAAGTGGCGGTGGTGGACGGCCCGCGTCTGGCCTGGGCGCCGGTGCCCGACCCGTCCGCCGCCCGCGGCCCGACCCGGACGCAGGTGCCGGGCGTGCAGCGATTCGCGGGCAGCGAGGGCATCATCTATTCCGACGGCAAGGTCTACTTCACCACCAAGCACGACAACCGGGTGTGGAGGTTGACCCTGGCCACCCGGGAGATCGCCGCGGTCTACGATATCGCCACCAGCGCCAATCCCATCCTCAAGGGCGTGGACAACATCGAAGTCACCCCGACCGGCGAACTGCTGGTGGCGGAGGACGGCGGCGACATGCAGATCGTCGCCCTGACCCGCAGCTACAAACCCGTGGCCCTGGTCACCTTGCACGGCCAGGACAAGTCCGAGATCACCGGCCCTGCCTTCAGCCCGGACGGGCGGCGCCTGTACTTCAGCTCCCAGCGCGGCATCCAGGGCACTTCCGAACACGGGCTCACCTACGAACTGGATCTCGGCGCCGCCGGCATTTTCCGTTAGGGAAAACCGCCACCGACACGCGTATGATGGGCTCTGTTCGCGTCACCAACAGAGCCGCTGATACCTATGAGCCGCCGGGGGACAAATCTCATCGCTGCCGCCGCCATGCCACTGCGCGCGTGAGGGGAGGCCATGGTGAATTTGACCAAGCTCCATCGCGCGGGTGGGTTGGCGGCGCTGCGGGACGAGATGGCGCGGCAGTATCCCGACATGATCGCGCGGATCAAGGTGGCGCCCGATGCCGCGCCGGCGTCGCTTCTGGGCAAGGCCATGGTCGGTGCGGTTTGCGCGGGCGATCAGGACAACGCCCTGCGTATCGCCGGGCGGCTGATGCCCGGCCTGCCCGCGTTGGGCCCTTTGCGCCTCTCGCCGTTGGGCACTCTGGCCGATTACTGCGGCGCGCGCGGGCTTCGGTATGAAGAGGTGCTGCCCGCGGCGCGTGTGCGACTCGCGCCAACGACGTCCTATTCACTGCCATATAGCTACGAGACGACGCCGGCCTGGTTCGCGTCCCTACCGCAGGCGCAGTTCATCCCCGGGTGGGATTTCGTGCTCGGCGAGGACGGCACCATCCTCACCGACAGCGGTTACATGCCGCCGCATCCCGCGACCCGGGCGTTCATTACCTTCTATGTGCGCGCGGTCGACAGCCTGATCCACTACGCCCCGGCCGAGGAGCGCTTCGTCGATGAAGAGGTGCTGTTCCTGTCCGCGCCGGAGAACAACATCGGCCATTGGATGATCGACTTCCTGCCGCGCCTGAAGGGGCTGGCTCTCCTGGCCGGGCGCAAGGTCAAGCTGGCGGTGCCGGCGGACCTGCCGCCGCGCTGCATCGCGATGTTGCGTGCTTTCGGGGTGGCGGACGAGGATATCCTCGCCTGCGCGCCCGGCGTGCGTCACCGCTTCCGGATGTGCCATATCTACAAGCCCGGAATCGCCGAGCCGCCCAACCCGGTGCATGTGAAATTCGTGCGCGAGGGTTTGACCCGGGGCATGCCTTTGCGGATCACGCCGGGAAAGCGCGTGTTCCTGTCCCGCGCCAGCGTCGGCACCCGGCGCATCGCCAATCAGGCCGAGGTCGATGCGCTGCTGGCGCGCGAAGGCTTCATCGCGGCCGATCTCGCGCACCTGGATTTCGCGGGCCAGAAGGAGTTGCTGGGCGACGCGGAGGTCATCCTGGGGCCGTTCGGCAGCAACCTGTTCGGGATGTACCTGGCGCCCGGGAACTGCACCCTCATGATGCTGATCAACGCCGCGTTGGAAGACTCGATTTTCGCCCACACCGCCGCGATATTGGGGTTGCGTCATCAGTTCGTCCTGTGCGCAACCACGCCCGAAAGTGCGGCGATACGCAACAAGGAGCGGGACGTCATCGTCAACTGCGAGGCCCTGGCGGCGCAGATCTCCCTGGCGGGGGCATAACGTGACCCCGGCGGAAACACCGCAGCGCCGGGTCGATATCGCCGGACTCCGGCGCATCCTGGCCGCCAAGTATCCCAAAGTACGGGCGGCGCTCGGCGCCGCCGGTGCGGGTGCGGCGCCCGCGTTGCGGCAGCAGGCGATGCTGTGCGCGGTCTGCGCGGACGACCAAGACGCGGCGATGGCGATTGCGCGCGAATTCCTGCCGAATGTACCGCCGTTGCGTCCGTTGCGCCTCGCGCCGCTCGCGACGCTCGCCGATTACTGCCGCGAACACGGCCTGGCTTGCACCACGGCCGTGGCGCCGCTGCAGGTCGAGATTCCGCCGACCGAGCGGTACCCCGTGCCGGCTTCCTATACCACCGAGCCCGCCCTGTTCGCGTCGATCCCGCGGGCGCAGTTCATTCCCGGGTGGGATTTCGTGATCGGCGAAGACGACAGCGTGCTTCACGACACCGGCTATATGCCGCCAGGGCTCGCGACCGGCGATTTCATGACCTTCCACGTCGGCGCCCTAAACTGCCTGATCCACCACGCCCCGGCGGAAGAACGCTATGTCGACGAGGAAGTCCTGTTCCTGTCGGCACCACGCAACAGCGTGGGGCATTGGATGGTCGACTTCCTGCCGCGGCTGAAGGGGCTCGAACAACTCTCCGGCCGTAAGGTCAAGCTGGCGCTGCCCGCGAACCTGCACCCGCGCTATGCCGAGATGCTGTTCCGTTTCGGAGTCACTCCGGACGACATCGTCTCCTGCGCGCCCGGCGTGCGCCATCGATTCAAGATGTGCCACGTCTACAAACCGGGGCCCTGCGAGCCGCCCAATCCGGTCCACGTACGGTTCGTGCGCGAGGGCCTGCTGCGCGGTGAGGTTCCGAAAAAGCGCAGCGGAAAGAAAGTGTTCCTGGGGCGCAGCAGCGTCGGCACCCGGATGATCGCCAACCGCGCCGAATTCGAACATTTCCTGGCGCGGGAAGGAATCACCGCCGTGGATCCGGCGGACCTGGATTTCGCGGCGCAAAAGGAACTATTGGCCGACGCGGATGTCATCCTGGGGCCGTTTGGGAGCAATCTGTTCGGCATGTACCTGGCGCCGGCGGATTGCACTGTCGTGGTGCTGATGAACGCGGCGCTCGAAGACCCGATCTTCGCGGCGACCGCCGCGCTGTTTGGCATGAAGCCGCGGCATGTGCTGTGCGCCACCGCGCCGGAAAGTGCGGGCGTGCGCGAGAAGGACCGCGACATCGTGGTCGACTGCGCCGCGCTCGCCGGACGCTTGCGGGACGGCCAGAGCGACGCCCTGCTTGAGCTATCCCAGCCGGCGTCGGCGTGAAGCGCGGCCCAGCGCGCGGCCGGGCCGGTAATCCCTACTTGCGCGTCTTGTCGACGACCACCGCGCCGTCCTTCATCACCCAGCGCACCTTGTTGATGGTGACGTCGACATCCTTCAGCGGATCGCCGTCAACCGCGGCGATGTCGGCGAAGAAGCCGGGCGCGACCTGGCCGATCGACTTCTCCATGCCCATCAGGCCCGCGGCGACAGTGGTGGCGGACGCCAGTGCTTGCGCGGGTGTCATGCCGGCTTTGACAAACCAGCCGAGTTCGCGGGTGTTCTGGCCGAACATTTCGTAGATGGCGTCGGAGCCCATGGCGATCATGGCGCCGGCCTTCACCGCCTTGCGCGTGGTCTCGAGGTTGCGGGCGATGAAGTCGGTCAGGTTCGCCTTGGCGCCGGGCGGGTATTTGAAGCGCTCGGCGTTGTCGAAATAGTAGCGGTTATGGTCGATGGTGGGGACGAAGTAGATTTTCTTCTTCACCAATTCGGCGATGGTCGCGTCGTCCATGTCGGTGGCGTGTTCGAGGCTGTCTGCGCCCGCGCGGATGGCGTCGCGCGCGCCGCCGGGGCCGTAGGAGTGGATGCCGACCCGCTTGCCCATGCTATGGGCGATATCGACCGCGGCCTTCATTTCCTCATAGGTCACGGTCTGGAACTGGGTGACGTCGTCGCCCGAACCGGTCGAGCCGAAGATCTTGATCCAGTCGACGCCGGCGGCGATCTGCTGGCGGGCGGCGCGGGCGAATTCGTTGGGCCCGTTGCCTTCGCCGCAGCCGAGCGGGGCGCCGGCCGGGTTGAAGCGGCTGCGCGTCGCGCGCAGGCCGCAGCCGACCACATACATGCGCGGCCCCGTCCAGACGCCCATGTTGATCAGTTCGCGCATGGAGATGTCGAGGTAGTCGGACGCGTTCATGTCGCGCACGGTGGTGACGCCGGACTCGAGGGTCTTCTGCAAGCCGTCACGGCCGAGGATCATGTTGGTGGCGTTGGTGCGGCTCGCGCGGGTGGTCGGATCGGGCCCATAGGTCATGTGGGTATGGACGTCGATCATCCCCGGGATGCCGGTGAAAGCGGTGAGGTCGATCACCTCGGCCCCCGCCGGCGGCGCGCCCGTGCCGACGCTGGTGATCTTGTTGTCGGTCACCACCACGACCGCGTTGTCGGTGACTTTGCCCGAGCCGTCGACCAGCTTCCCGAACTTGATGGCCTTGGTGGCGGCGCTGGCCGGCGCGACGATGAACGCGGCGGCGATAAGGCCTGCGGCAAATCCTGTTTTGAGCACGGCAATCCCCCGATTTCGGTGTTCCACTAGTACCCATTAAAGGAGGATTCGGTGGCGCGCGCACCAGAAGGGTGAAGGTTTGAGCCTAAAAAAAGCCGGGGCACGCGGTTGACGGCGCGGCCGGCTTATGGCCGCCCCGCTTATGGCCTGACGGCGCGCACCAGGCGGGGCGCCAGCAGGTTGACCGCGAGGCCGCCAATCACCAAGCCGCAGGCGGCGATTTTCCAAAAGGGCAGGCTTTCGCCGAGCAGCAACACCGACGAGCCGATGCCGAACACCGGCACCAGCAGCGCCGAGGGAGTCACGGTCGCCGCCGGGTGGCGCGCCAGCAGCCAGCTCCAGGCGCCGTAACCGAACATGGTGTTGCCGACCGACTGCCAAGCCACCGCGCCCCAGGTGCCGAGAGAGGCGTTGACGACGCCGTCGCGGATCGCGGGCCAGCCCTCCACGGCGAGCGACAGCAGGAACAGCGGCAGGATCGCGAAGCCGCTGGCCCAGACCACATAGGCCAGCATGTTGACCTTGCCGCCGCGCGCGGCCACCAGGTTGCCGCCCGACCAGCTGGCGGCGGCGCCGAGGATCATGAGCAGGCCCAAGGGGGTCGCGCTGCCGTCGGTGAAGGCGGCGATCACGCCGACGCCGGCGGCGGCCATCAGCAACGCCAGCCATTGCGCGGGTTGCACGCGTTCGCCGGTGAAGCGCACTGACAACAGGATCGTGAAGAACACCTGGGTCTGCACCACCAGGGAGGCGAGGCCCGGGGTGATATGGCCATCGATGGCGGAATAGAGCAGGCCGAACTGGCCCGCGCCGATCAACAGGCCGAAGGCGGCGAGCTGTTTCACCGGCACCGGCGGGCGCTTCAGGAAGAACACCGCCGGAAAGAACGCGAGCGCGAACCGCAAGGTCGCGAACAACAACGGCGGCAGGTGATCGAGGCCGGCGCGGATCACGACGAAGTTCGTGCCCCACACCGCGACCACGGCGAGCGCGAGCAGCATGTGAGACAGCGGAAGCGGACGCGGCGCCATGGGTTCACCCGGGAAAACTGAGCCCAGACTTAGGCTTGCCTGCGGAAAACCTACAATGCGCGCGAAGTCTCGCGAGCCTTGCGGGTTCTGCATGGGTCGGCCTAACAGGGGGATTAATGGCCGGTATGGCGGCGTTTAGCGTTTCAACACGCGCTTCAGCGAGGCCACGAGGCGGTCATTCTCGGGCGGCCGGCCGGTGTTGGCGCGGAGGAAGGACTCGTAGCCTTTTTCCCGCCAGGCCTTGACGATGATGCCGTCGGCGAGCAGGCCCTTGGCCACCTCGGCGGCATCCATGCGGCAATCGAAGAACAGGAAATTGGTCTGCGACGGCGCGGCGGTGATGCCGATCTTCAGGAGTTCGGAGCGGGTGCGGTCGCGTTCGGCGCGAATCTCGATCACCGCGTTCTTCATCCAGGCCTGGTCGCCAATGGCGGCGATGGCGCCCAGCTGCGCCGCGGCGTTGACGTTGAACGGCGTCTTGGCGGCGGCGGTCACGCGCGCGATCTCGGTGTCCGAGCACACCGCGAAACCGACGCGCAGGCCCGCGAGGCCATAGGCCTTCGAGAACGAGCGCAACACAACGTGAGGAATGCCGGCGGCGCGCAGCACTTCGATGCCGTTCGGCATGCCGGGGTCCATGAACTCGAAATAGGCTTCGTCCAGCACGAACAGGGTGGTGGGCGCGGCCGCCTTGATGAGGCGATCGAGCGCGGCGCCGTTCAGGGCCGGGCCGACCGGATTCCACGGAGACGAGATGAAGAAGATCTGCGGGGCCTTCCTGAGTTCGGCTTCCAGCGCCGCGAGGTCGAAATCCAGATCCTTGGTCATGGCAATCTTGGTGACCTTGGCGCCGAGCGCCAAAGGCTCGATCTCGTGCAGGCCGAAGCTCGGCACCACCGTGAGCACGCTCGAGCCCGGCGGCAGGAACGCGCGGCTGAGCGCCGCGATCATTTCTTCCGAGCCGTTGCCGCACACGATCTCTGCGGCGTCCACGCCCACGTGGCCCGCGAGCACTTCGCGCAGGGCCGTGCAGGCGGGATCGGCGTAACGCCACGGCTCGAACGCGGCCGAGGCCAGCGCTTCCAGCACCTTGGGCGAACACCCCAGCGGGTTCTCATTGCTGCCCAGGCGCGCGATGTCGTCCTTGCCGGAAAGCGCCCGCGCCTTCGCGACGCTCATGCCCGCGTTATAGGCGGGCAGCGCCGCGACATGCGGATTGAAGGCGAGGCGTGCGGAGGACTTGGGGCGCGTATCCATGGGCTTCTGGGGGTTCGGGAAGCGCATCATCAAACTGTTGCGCGGGACGATTATGTATAGTCATATGTATGCGTTCATGTCTAGGCATAATGGCGCGGGTCCAGTGTCCACGCAGCTTCCTCCGATGCGGGCGGTGCAGGTGTTCGAGGCGGTCGTGCGCTGCGGCAGCGTCACCGCGGCCGCCGAGGAACTGTGCGTTTCCCCGGGCGCCATCAGCCAGCAGATCCACAATATCGAGAAGGCGCTCAACGTCCGCCTGTTCGAGCGCTCGGGGCGTTCGCTGGCGCTGACCTCGTGGGGGCGCATTTATTATGAGCGCGTGCGCTTCGCGTTCGAACAGCTGCGTACCGCGCAGGATACGCTGAGCCGCGCGCGCTCCAAGCCGGGCATCGTGCTGTCCGCGCTGCCGTCGCTGGCGATCCGCTGGCTGCGGCCCTTGATGCTCCAGTGGCGTGCCGCGCATCCCGGCGCCGCCGTGCGCCTTGTCGGCACCGACGAGGAAAGCAGTTTGCGCGACGAACAGATCGATTTCCGCATCTCCTACGGAACCGATGTGCGTCAGTACGAGCATTTCACCGAATTGTTCATCGATACCGTGGTGCCGGCCTGTTCGGCGGAGTTCCTGGCGAAGCATCCCGTGCAGACGGCGGCCGATATCCTCGGCAGTCCGCTGATCGACATCGAGTGGGATGTGCGCCACCGGCCGGCGCCGTCCTGGGACGATTGGGCGCGCAGCGCCGGGCTGCCGCAACCGGACACCGCAGCGGAACTCGCGTTCTCGCTCTCCAGCGCCGCGATCGACGCGGCGGTGAGCGGCGGCGGTTTCGTGCTCGGGCAGGTCGCGATGATCCACGAGGACGTGGCGAGCGGGCGGCTGGAGATTCCCATCGACCGGCGCCTGACCATGCCGGCGCCGTATTTCCTGGCGTGGGACCGGGCGGTGCTGGACCGCCCTTACGGCGAGGATTTCCGCGCCTTTATCATCGCCGCTGCGCGGCGGCAGGCCGCCCAGTCCGCCGGACGGGCGCCTCTGGCTCCGGCCCGGGCGCGGGTGCAGCCGTTCCAATCTGGCGCGGCTTGAACGGGCTGACGTTGCCGGCTTTCGATCCGGTGCCGGCCGTGCGTTTGTCGGCGGGCGCGAAGCGGGCGATCAACTCATGCAGGTGGCCGGGATAGGTGAGCCGCACGAAGGTCACGGTGTGATCCGCGCTCCAGGTGCGGCGTTCGATCACCAGGCACGGCTTGCCGGCCGCGAGTTTCAAGGCTTCGGCGGCGAGGGCGGAGGCTTCGGTCGCCTGGATGCGGTGTTCGGCCGCGGTCCAGGGGATGTGGCTCATCAGCCATGCGCCCGGCGCTTGCGCGGCGAAGTCGACCTCGGCGGCTTCCGGCACCGCGGCGACGTTGATCAGGCGTTCCTCGAAACAGAACGGCTGCCGGCCGGCGTAGTGACAGCAGGTGAGTTCCAGCACCGGGCCGGGCGTCTTGAGGTCGAGCGCGGTACGGTCGCCCTGGCTGCTCTTGCGGCGGCGGCGAATCAGGAGGTCGAAGCTGTAGGGCAGACCCAACGCCGAAACCTCGGCCTTGATGTCGGGGATCTCGAGCACCGCCGATTGCAGGTGCGGTTTCGAAACGAAGCTGCCGGCCTTGCGGCGGCGCTCGATCATGTCGGCGTTGGCGAGGTGGGTCAGCACCTTGCTCACGGTCATGCGCGAGCATTTGTACTGCGCCATCAATTCGTGTTCGAACGGGATGCGGTAACCCGGCGGCCACTCGCCCGAAAGAATCCTGTCGGCGATATCCGTGAGAATCCGCTGGTGTAGCGAAATACTGTCTTTGACGGTCATCTACTCTTCGCCCCGGAGGGCCTCTTGGCTTGCCGAGCCATTATCACATCGATATCCTCGTTTATGTATAGGCAAATGAGCGCCCGCTCAAAGACCCTCGCCCGGGGCAATGGCGAGCGGTCCTGGAATCGCTCTAGACCACGCGCCGGTCCAGGGGGATCGGCGCAGGGGCCAGGTTTGTTTTAGTCGCATTTTCTACGGCGAACCGCTCACTCTTCGCCGCAAAAAGCTTTGTACCGGGGGTCTTTCATGGATTTCGTCGTCATCGCGCTCTACATGGCCGCCATGGTCGCGGTTGGCTTCTGGGCCAAGGGCAAGGCCAAAAGCGAGTCCGACTACCTGGTGGCCGGGCGGCGGCTGGGCCCCATGCTCTACGCCGGCACCATGGCTGCCCTGGTGATGGGCGGCGGCGCCACCATCGGGGGGGTGGGACGCGGCTATATCTTCGGCATCTCCGGCATGTGGCTGCCGTTCGCGCTCGGCATGGGCGTGTTCGTGGTCAGCCTGACGATCGCGCCGCTGGTCAGCCGGCTCAAGGTCTACACGGTCAGCCAGATGCTGGAATTGCGCTACGGCCCCGGCACCAGCCTGCTGTCGGGCTTCGTGATGATGAGCTACGCCTTCATGATCGCGGTCACCTCGACCATCGCCTACGGCGCGATCTTCGAGGTGCAGTTCGGCATGACCAAGATCCCGGCCGTGCTGTTCGGCGGCGGCATCGTGGTGCTGTACTCGGTGCTCGGCGGCATGTGGTCGATCACGCTCACCGATTTCGCCCAGTTCATCATCAAGACCATCGGACTGATGTTCATCCTGCTGCCGGCCTCGATCATGGCCGCCGGCGGCCTGGACAACATGCACGCCAAGCTGCCGCCGGAGATGTTCTCGCCCACCAACATCGGTTGGGGCCGCATCATCACCTTCTTCATCATCTTCAACCTGTCGATCGTGGTCGGCCAGGACGTGTGGCAGCGCATCTTCACGGCGCGCAGCCCCGAGGTCGCGAAGTGGGCGGGCGCCGGCGCCGGCATCTACTGCTTTGTCTTCGCCACCTGCGTCGGCCTGATCGGCACCGCGGCGCAGATCGTTCTGCCCGCCGGTATCGAACGCGACAAGGTCTACGCCGAGATGGTGAAGGCCACGCTGCCCGAGGGTATTTCGGGCCTGGTGATGGCGGCGGCCCTGGCCGCGATCATGTCGGTGTCGAGCGGCACGCTGATCGCCTCGGCCACGGTCGCCAAGGAGGACATCATGCGCGTGCTCAAGCGCAAGAGCCTCGCCGACGCCACCGACGAAACCAGCGACCACAAGGACGAGGTCGCCGACAGCCGGTGGTACATCCTGGGCTTCGGTGTTCTGATGATCCTGCTGGCCTGTGTGATGAAGGACGTGGTCACCGCGCTCACCATCGGCAGCGCCATCGTCGTCACCGGCCTGTTCGTGCCGATCATCGGCGGCATGGTCTGGAGCCGCGGCACGCTGATGGGGGCGGTCGCCGGGATCATCCTCGGCATCGTGTTCACTTTCGGCGACATGGCTTACCTGGCGTTCTTCGGCGGCATGTCCGGCGAGGACGCCATCGGCGCCGACGAGCCGGTCTATATCGGCATGCTGGGCAGCCTGATCGGCTATGTGATCGTGAGCCTGATGAGCGCGCCGACACCGGCCGCGGTGATGGAAGAATGGCTGCGGCGGGCTAAAAAACCCGAGTCTACGCAGCCAGCTGCTTCATCACCTTAAAGAAGGCCTGCGAGACGTCACCGCGCGCGCGGTGACGTCCGCCCTCTACCTGCTTCACGCCGTTCACCCAGACGCAATCGACGCCGCCGTTGCCGGCGTTGAAAATCCAGGCGTCGAGCAGGGCGTCGTCCTTGGCGCCGGCGAAAGCGGCGTGCCCGGTGTTCAGGCTGACGATGTCGGCCGGGCCGCCGGCGGCGAGGCCCGTGAATTCCGCGCCCAAGGCCCTGGCGCCGCCCCGCAGAGCTTGGTCATAGAGCGCGCGGCCGGTGGAACCGCCGGGGGGCGCCATGACATTGCGGCCTTGCCGGGCGAGGCGCTGTGAGTATTCCAGGAGGCGCAGTTCGTCCGCCGCGCCGATCTGCACGTTGGAATCCGAACCCACGCCGAACCGTCCGCCGGCGGCGGTGAAAGTCGGTGCGTTGAATACCCCGTCGCCCAGGTTGGCTTCGGTGATCGGGCAGATCCCCACTACGGCGCGGCTGGCGGCCGTGCGGGTGGTCTCTGCCTCGGTCATATGGGTGGCGTGCACCAGGCACCAACGCTCATCGACCGGTGCGTGATCGAGCAGCCAGGCGATCGGGCGCTGGCCGCTCCAGGCCACGCAGTCCTCCACTTCGCGCATCTGCTCAGCGATGTGAATATGGATCGGCGTATTGGGGGCGAGGGCGACAACGCCAGCGAGTTCCTCGGGGGTGACCGCGCGCAAGGAATGAGGCGCGACACCGACCACGCCGGTGCCCAAGGGTTTCACCGCGCGGCGGCAGCCATCGAGAAGCTGCGCGTAGCTATCGACGCTATTGATGAACCGGCGCTGGCCCTCGTTGGGCGGTTTACCGCCGAAAGCGGAATGGGCGTAGAACACCGGCAGCAAGGTCATGCCGAGGCCGGTGTGGGCGGCGGCAGCGGACACCGCGTTGGCCATCTCCGCGATCTCGGCGTAAGGGCGGCCATCCACGTCGTGGTGCAGGTAGTGGAATTCGCCCACGCGGCTGAAGCCGGCCTCGAGCATCTCGATATAAGCCTGCGCCGCCACGGCGCGGACCTGATCCGGATTCATGGACAGCGCGAGCCGGTACATCAGCTCGCGCCAACTCCAGAACGTGTCGTTGCCGGTATGGCGGCGTTCGGCGAGGCCGGCCATGGCGCGCTGGAACGCGTGGCTGTGCAGGTTGGGCATGGCGGGAACCACGACCGCATGGCGCTCGTCGCCGGGGTGCGGCGCGGCGCCGGTTTCAATGCCCGTGATTCGCCCGTCCCGGATGGTGAGCCGGACGGCCTGGCGCCATCCGCCTGGAATCAGGGCCTGATCTGCAAAAAGTGACGTCATTTCGCCTGCATTTATATAGGAGGCGGCGTCTAAACGCCCCTCGGACTCTTTAGCTTGCATCGCAGGTTATTATGTCTATACATTAAATCCAACCCGAATGTTTGGATCCCCGATGGCCCCGCCCAAGACTCCCTCCTTACGCCTGTGGCGCAACGCGCGGCTGGCCACGCTGGCGGCGCCAGGGCTCGGGGTCGTGGAGAAGGGCGCCGTGGCGGCGCGCGATGGGATCATCGTCTACGCCGGGCCCGAGGCCGATCTTCCCGCCGATATCGCGCGCGCCGAGGTCACGGACTGCGAAGGCCGCTGGATCACGCCCGGACTGGTCGATTGCCATACCCATCTGATCTACGCGGGCAACCGCGCCCATGAGTTCGAACTGCGGCTTGCGGGCGCCAGCTATGAGGAGATCGCGCGCGCCGGCGGCGGCATCGTGTCGTCGGTGAAAAACCTGCGCGCGGCCTCCGAGCAGGACCTGGTGGCGCAGGCCCTGCCGCGCCTGGCCGCGCTGATCGCCGAGGGCGCGACCACCGTCGAGGTCAAGTCGGGCTATGGCCTGGATTACGACAACGAGCGCAAATCCCTTCGGGCCGCGCGCACGCTGGGCGAACGGCGCCCGGTCACCATCAAGACCACCTTCCTCGGCGCCCATGCGGTGCCGCCGGAAGCCAACAAGGATTCCGCCGCGCATATCGCGCGCGTGGTGGAGATGATGCCCAGGATCGCCGCCGAAGGCCTGATCGATGCGGTCGATGCGTTTTGCGAGGGCATCGGGTTCTCGCCCGCCGAGACCAGGCAGGTGTTCGACATGGCCAAGAGCCTCGGCCTGCCGGTGAAGCTACACGCCGACCAGTTGTCCAACCTGCACGGCGCGGCGCTGACAGCGGAATACCGCGGCCTGTCCGCCGATCATCTGGAACACACGGACGATGCGGGTGCCGCCGCCATGAGCAAGGCGGGCACGGTCGCGGTACTGCTGCCGGGCGCCTATTATTTCATTCGCGAGACCAAGTTGCCGCCGCTCGACCTGTTCCGCAAACACGGCGTCGCTTTGGCGCTGGCGACCGATTGCAATCCCGGAACCGCGCCGCTCACGTCGCTGCTGCTCACGATGAACATGGCGGCCACGCTGTTCCGCATGACCGTGGACGAGTGCATCGCCGGCGTCACCCGCGAAGGCGCCAAGGCGTTGGGCATGGGCCAGGAAGCCGGAACGCTGGAGCCCGGGAAGTGGGCCGACCTCGCCATCTGGAATATCGAGCGGCCGGCCGAGCTGGTCTACCGCATGGGCTTCAATCCGCTGCACGCGCGCGTCTGGAAAGGCCAATGAAGAAAGTCATCCTCAAACCGGGAACCAATACCCTCGCCGATTGGCGCGCGATTTATCGTGGCGCGAGCGTCAAGCTCGATCCCTCGTCCGAAGCCTGGGTGGCGGCGGGCGCGGCGGCGGTCGCGCGCATCATCGCCAAGGGCGAACCGGTTTACGGCATCAACACCGGCTTCGGGAAGCTCGCCAGCGTGCGCATTCCGACGAGCGATCTGGAAAAACTGCAAAGCAACATCGTGCTGTCCCATTGCGCCGGCGTGGGCGAACCGATGCCGCGAAACGTCGCGCGGCTGATGATGAGCCTGAAGCTCGCCAGCCTTGGCCAGGGTGCCTCGGGTATCCAACCCAAGACCTTGGCGCTGCTGGAAGCCATGCTCGACAAGGACGTGATTCCGGTTGTGCCGGCGCAAGGTTCGGTCGGCGCATCCGGCGACCTCGCACCGCTGTCGCATATGACCGCGGCGATGATCGGCGTCGGCGAAGCCTTCACGCCCGCCGGCCGCCTGCCGGCGAAGGAAGCCCTCGCGAAAGCCGGCCTCGCGCCGGTGGTGCTGGGCCCGAAGGAGGGGCTCGCGCTGCTCAACGGCACGCAGTTCTCGACCGCCTATGCATTGGCGGGCCTGTTCGAAGCCGAGTTGCTCTATCAGTCGGGGATCGTCACCGGCGCGCTGTCGACCGATGCGGCGCGCGGGACCGACGCGCCGTTCGATCCGCGTATCCATCGCTTGCGCCGCCACGCCGGCCAGATGGAAACCGCCGAGGCTTTGCGCCAACTCTTGAAGGGCAGCGCCATCCGCGCCTCGCACCTGGTGAACGACGATCGGGTGCAGGATCCCTATTGTCTGCGCTGTCAGCCGCAGGTGATGGGCGCATGCCTCGACCTGTTGCGCCAGGCGGCCGCCACGCTCGAAACCGAGGCCAATGGCGTGTCCGACAATCCGCTGATCTTCGCCACCGAGGACGAAGCCCTGTCGGGCGGCAATTTCCACGCCGAACCCGTGGCCTTCGCCGCCGATATGATCGCCCTGGCGCTGTGCGAGATCGGGTCGCTCGCCGAACGGCGCATCGCCATGCTGGTGGATCCCGCGTTGTCGGGACTGCCCGCGTTCCTCACCGGCAAGCCGGGGCTGAATTCCGGATTCATGATTCCGCAGGTGACGGCGGCGGCGCTGGTGTCCGAGAACAAGCAGAAAGCCTATCCGGCGAGCGTGGATTCCATCCCGACCTCCGCCAACCAGGAAGACCATGTCTCCATGGCCGCCCACGGCGGACGCCGCCTGCTGCCCATGGCCGAGAACACGGGCGCGGTGATCGCCATCGAGCTGCTGGCGGCGGCGCAGGCCTGCGACTTCCACCTGCCGCTGACCTTGAGCCCGCCCTTGGAATCCGCGCGCCGCGTGGTGCGCGCGGTGGTGCCGCACCTTGACGAAGACCGCCACTTCCAGCCTGACATCGCCAGGGCCATCGAACTGGTGCGCGGCGGCGCGCTCGCGGCTTCGGTGACCGGCGTGACCTTGCCGGCGGTGGCGCTATGAGCGCGCATCCCTGGCTGACCATTCATCGCGGCGACGGCCCGCTGCTGCTGAGCATGCCGCACACCGGCACCGAACTGGGCGCGTATGAAAGCCGGTATGTCTCGCCGTGGATGGCGCGCAAGGACGCGGACTGGTGGGTGGAGAAGCTCTACGATTTCGGCCGCGACCTCGGCGCCACCCTCGTGCGCACCACCTTGTCGCGCTCGGTGATCGATGTGAACCG
This sequence comes from Rhodospirillaceae bacterium, assembly GCA_019694335.1. Classification (GTDB taxonomy): domain Bacteria; phylum Pseudomonadota; class Alphaproteobacteria; order Rhodospirillales; family Rhodospirillaceae; genus SHVO01. The sequence continues at coordinate 35,038 of JAIBCD010000013.1, forward strand.
CGACCCTTCGGGTGTGTCGCTCTATCCCGGCCAGGCCACCACCGAGCTGTGCCCCACCACCACTTTCGATGGCGAGCCCTTATATAGGGACGGCCAGGTTCCCGACGCGGCCGATATCGCCGACCGTCGTTCCAAGTACTTCGATCCTTACCACGCGGCGCTCGCGGCCGAGGTCGCGCGTCTGAAGGCCGCGCATCCCAAAGTGGTGGTTTACGATTGCCATTCCATCCGCTCGGAAGTGCCGCGCCTGTTCGCGGGGCCGTTGCCGCATTTCAATATCGGCACCAACAGCGGCAAGTCCTGCGATCCGAAGCTCACCGCCGCGGTCGAGGCCGCCTGCGCCACCACCACCTTCAGCCATGTCGTCAATGGCCGGTTCAAGGGCGGCTTCATTACCCGCAACCTCGGCAAGCCTGAGAGCAACGTGCACGCCATCCAGATGGAGCTTGCAGCCCGCGGTTATCTGCGCGAGATAACCGGCCCGGTCACGCACGCGAACTGGCCGGTGGCTTACGACGAAACCCACGCCGCGCCCATGCGCGCGGCGCTCAAGAATATCCTCGAGGCTTGCCTCGCCTTCGCTAGAAACTAAGGACGCTTCCATGACCCGCATCGACAACGCCCGTAAGATCCGCGCCGCCACCGGCAACCAGATCACCGCCAAGAGCTGGCTGACGGAAGCGCCCATGCGCATGCTGATGAACAACCTGGACCCGGATGTGGCCGAGAAGCCGGAGGAGCTGGTGGTTTACGGCGGCATCGGCCGTGCCGCCCGCGATTGGGAGAGCTTCGACCGCATCGTCTCGACCCTGAAGCGTCTCGAAGACGATCAAACCCTTCTTGTGCAATCCGGCAAGCCGGTGGGCGTGTTCCGCACGCACAAGGACGCGCCGCGCGTTCTGATCGCCAACTCCAACCTGGTGCCGCACTGGGCCACCTGGGAGCATTTCAACGAGCTCGATAAGAAGGGCTTGATGATGTACGGCCAGATGACCGCGGGCTCGTGGATCTACATCGGCTCGCAAGGCATCGTGCAGGGCACCTATGAGACCTTCGTCGAGATGGGCCGTCAGCATTACAATGGCAGCCTCGCCGGCAAGTGGATCCTGACCGCGGGCCTGGGCGGCATGGGCGGCGCGCAGCCGCTGGCCGCCACCATGGCGGGCGCATCGTGCCTGGCCATCGAGTGCAAGCAGACCAGCATCGATTTCCGCCTGCGCACCAAATACATCGATGTGCAGGCCAAGGACTTGGATGACGCGCTGGCGATCATCGCGAAGGCCGGCGCCGAGAAGAAGGCGATCTCGGTCGCGCTGCTCGGCAACGCGGCTGAGATCCTGCCGGAAATGGTGCGCCGTGGCGTGCGCCCGGACGCGGTCACCGACCAGACCTCCGCCCACGACCCGGTCAACGGTTACCTGCCCAAGGGCTGGACCCTGGCCAAGTGGGACGAGATGCGCGAGAAGAATCCGGCGGCGGTGCGCAAGGCCGCCAAGGCCTCCATGGCCGAACACGTGCGCGCCATGCTGGCGTTCCACAAGGCGGGCGTGCCGACGGTCGACTACGGCAACAACATCCGGCAGATGGCTCTGGAAGAGGGCGTCACCGACGCCTTCGCCTTCCCGGGGTTCGTGCCGGCCTATATCCGCCCGCTGTTCTGCCGCGGCATCGGCCCGTTCCGTTGGGCGGCGCTGTCCGGAGACCCCGAGGACATCTACAAGACAGACGCCAAGGTGAAGGAGATGCTCGCCCACGATAAGCACCTCTGCAACTGGCTCGACATGGCCCAAAAGCGCATCAAGTTCCAGGGCCTGCCGGCGCGTATTTGCTGGGTGGGCCTGGGCGTGCGCCACAAGCTCGGCCTCGCCTTCAACGAGATGGTGGCCAAGGGTGAACTCAAGGCGCCGATCGTCATCGGCCGCGACCACCTCGATTCTGGTTCGGTGTCCTCGCCCAACCGCGAGACCGAAGCCATGAAGGACGGCTCCGACGCCGTGTCCGACTGGCCGCTCCTGAACGCGCTGCTCAACTGCGCCTCGGGCGCGACCTGGGTGTCGTTGCACCACGGCGGCGGCGTCGGCATGGGCTTCTCGCAGCACTCCGGCATGGTGATCGTGTGCGATGGGACTCCCGAAGCCGCGAAGCGCATCGAACGCGTGCTGTGGAACGATCCCGGCACCGGCGTCATGCGTCACGCCGACGCGGGCTACGACATCGCCATCGACTGCGCGCGTGAACAGGGCCTCGATCTGCCGAGCCTGAAGTAGCGCGGGTCCAGGAAAAGTGGACACCGGTTTTCCGTCCGGACCCGCGCCAGAATGAGCATGCAGGTTCTTCGCCAGGCGGACTATCGCCGCATGCCATGGAAGAACGGCGGCGGCGAAACCACCGAAGTGACCGTATCGCCGCCGGGAGCCGGCTTCGACACCTTCGACTGGCGCATCTCCATGGCGCTGGTCAAAGGCGACGGCCCGTTCTCGGTCTTCCCCGGCATCGACCGCACGCTCTCGATCCTCGACGGCAACGGCATGCGCCTCGACATCGACGGCGCGCGTTTCGATCTCACGCGCGCCTCGGCGCCGCTCGCGTTTCCCGCCGACGTGGCGACCGACGCCGTGCTGATGGACGGCGCGATCACCGACCTCAATGTCATGAGCCGGCGCACCGTCTTTCGCCATCAGGTCGAACGCTTCGACCTCGGCGCGGCGCGGACCTTCACCTCGGACGCGGATGTGATGGCGGTGCTCGCCGACACCGGCCGCATCACCGTGACCGCGTCCGAATCCACCGCTCTCGGCCCCCGCGACACGGCGATCTTCCAGGCGCCCGGGGCGGTGGCGGTAGCGGCAAAGGATACCGCCCGGGGCTACGTGATCTCTTTCTGGAAGATTTAGTAGCTTCAGTGAGTTGGGTGGCGGTGGCCGGCCGCGACACCGTAGAAAAATAGTGGCGGCTCATTAGAAAATCTAAATAGAATCACAGGACGGCGCGGTTGTCCTGGGCCTCCTCTTGGGCGGACACTTAAGCCGTTCACGATGGAGGGTTCGGTGTTCATCAAAAACGCCTGGTATGTCGCGGCCTGGGATCACGAGATCACCCGCGCGCTGAAACCCACCACCATCCTCGGCGAGGACATCGTCCTGTTCCGCACCACCGCCGGCAAGATCGCCGCGCTCGAGAATGCCTGCCCGCACCGCAAGCTGCCGCTGTCCATGGGCCGCCTCAAGGGCGACGAAGTGGAGTGCGGCTATCACGGCCTGACCTTCGATTGCGTGGGCACCTGCGTGCGCGTGCCGGGCGCCACCAAGATTCCCAAAACCGCCAAGGTGCGCAGCTATCCGGTCGAGGAGCGCTATGGCCTGGCATGGATCTGGATGGGCGATGCCACGCTGGCGAACCCCGCCGAGATCATGGCGGTGGAACATTGGGGCGATCCGGGCTGGGGCGTGAACCGGGGCGAGTCCATGACGGTGGCCTGCAATTACCTCTATATCACCGACAATCTGCTCGATCCGTCGCATGTGGCCTGGGTGCATACCACGTCGTTCGGCGGCGCGGGCTGCGAGGATACGCCGCTGGAAACCATCGCCGTGCCGTCGGGCGTCGCGGTGTCGCGCTGGATGAACGACACGCCGCCGGCGCCGTTCTACGCGCCGTTCCTGAAATTCCAGGGCAACTGCGACCGCCAGCAGTATTACGAAGTGCGCTATCCCGCCCACGCCATCATCAAGGCGGTGTTCGTGCCGGCGGGCGCGGGCGGCGACGGCAAGTCCCAGAGACCCGAAGCGCATCCCGACGTGTTCCTGATGGACAGCTATAACTTCATGACGCCGGTGGACGAGAACAACACGCGCTACTACTGGTTCCAGCTGCGCAACTTCGCGCCCAATGACATGCGTGTTTCCGACCAGTTCGCGGAATCGGTGCGCAACGCCTTCGCCGAGGATCGCGTGATCCTGGAAGCCGTGCATAAGGGCATGACCGAAATGCGCACCCCCAACATGAGCCTCGCGATCGACAAGGGCCCGCTCGCCTTCCGGCGCGGGACCGCCGCCCGGATCGCCGCCGAACAGCCGGCGGCGATGGTGGCCGAATAACCGGGCGGTTACCGGCGGAAAAGCCCAGATTTACAGGCTTAAGTTGGCGTCCTGGGAATGACTCCGGGGCACTTTTTTAGTATATCTAAACAAGACCGCGATTAACGCCCGTGCTGCGTTGCGGTAGGCTACGCCGTTCACGTGGAAAGACGCTACATGCCGCGCGCTGCCGTTCTCATTTTCGCCGCCGCGCTGATCTCCGGCCCCCTGTTTGGTCAGCAGGCCATGGCCGAGAGCAAATCCTTTGTCGTCACCTGGTTCGGTCAGGCGATGAATTCCAAGGACGGCGACTGCGGCCCCGAGGGCCCCAATCCGCGCTGGCCCGAACAGCGCCTCAAGAACGCCCGCGACCTCGGCTACAGCGCCGAGGAGGTCGAGAAGATGCTGAAGGAGGACTTGCGCGGTGACGAAGGCTACGAAGCCGGCAAGATCGTCCAGGCCAATGTCTTCCGTGGCCGCATCAACGGCGAGGCGGTGAACGGCTATCTGTACCCGAGCACCGTGATCGACCCGAAGCTGCGCGGCCTGACCGGCGAGAAGGCCAGGTTTCAATATGGCTTCAACCTCGACGGCAAAGTCGGCGACAAGGACTTCGAGGATCCAGAGACCCATGAGAAGGGCGTGGACAGCGCATTCACCCGCGCCATGGGCTGCATGCCCACGTTCCGCGGCGGCCTCACGCCCGCCGCCGCGCCCCTGGAATACGCCTGGGCCTGGGCGTGGAAGAAGGAAGGCCGTTCCGCCTGGATCGTCACCGTCACCGCTGGCGACCTGACCAGGGATGGCGACGCCACGCTCACCTTCGACCGCGCCATCGAGCGCCTGCGCTTCAACGCCGACGGGAGCCCGCGCAGCGACAGCTCCTACCGCATCGATCCCAGCCCCAAGTCGCACAACGAGTACAAGGCGCGGATCAAGGACGGCCTGATCACGTTGGCCGATCCGGGGGCGGCGGATTTCTCGATGGTTTACAATCCGGAATTCATCCCGGTCATTCGCATGACCAAGGTGCATATCCGCCTGAAGGTGCTGCCCGACCGCACCATCGCGGGCTTCCTCGGCGGCTACGAGCGCTGGGACGATCTCTACATCGCTTACGCCTCGGGCGGCAAATCCAACGAGGACGGCAACGCCGGTGATCTCGCGGGCCTCTACTGGCTTCTGCGCAAGTACGCCGATCATGATCCCAGCCCGGCCACCGGCCAGATGATGGCGATCTCGGCCACCTGGAATTTCTACGGCATCCCGGCGTTCGCCGTGAAAATCGAGGCCCCCACGGCCTCGGTCCACCACTAGTGCCGGGCGCGCGCGTGAAGCCCCGGGCCAGGATCGTTTTCGCGCTGGCGGCCGTGCTGGCCGCGCCGGCGTTCGCCGCCAAGGACAAGGTAACGGTCGCTCCGGAAGAGGCGGCGGTGCGGCGGTTGACCGGCGAACAGTATCGAAATGTGATCCGCGTCGTGTTCGGGCCGACCATCGCATTCGGCGGCCACTTCGAGCCGGGCCTCAAGGTCGGCGGCCTGGCGGCGGCGGGCGCCAGCAGCATCGGCGTGACGCCGGCCGGCATGGAGCAATACGATGCCATCGCCCGCGTCATCGCCGCGCAGGTGGTGAGCGAGCCTTACCGCGCGCAGACGATGCCCTGCCAACCGGAGAACGCGAAAGCGGCCGACGACGCCTGCGCGCAGCAGTTCCTGAGCAGCGTCGGGCGCCTGCTGTATCGCCGGCCGCTGACGCCGGCGAGCCTGCACGCCCATGTCGCCGCGGCTCATGCCGGTGCGGAAGCGACCAGGGACTTCTATAAGGGCCTGGGCCTGTCGCTGGCGGCGATGTTGTCCGCGCCGCAATTCCTGTTCCGCGACGCGGAGCTGGAAACCGATCCCGACACCCGGGGCGGCTGGCGTCTCGACCCGTATTCCAAGGCCTCGCAACTGTCGTTTTTTCTGTGGAACGCCGGTCCCGATCTGCCGCTCCTCGCGGCCGCCGCGAGCGGTGAGCTTTCCAGCCGCAAGGGCCTCGCGCACCAGGTCGACCGCATGATGGCCAGCCCGCGCCTGGAAGCGGGCGTGCGCGCCTTCTTCATCGACAACTTCGGCTTCGATGAGTTCGCCGAGCTCACCAAGGATGCGGTGCTGTTTCCCAAATTCAGCGCCCAGGCGGCGAACGACGCCCAGGAACAGACCCTCAAGACCATCGTGCAGCTGGTCCTGAAGGAGAACGGCGACTATCGCGACATCTTCACCACCAAGAAAACCTTCCTCACCCCGGAACTGGGCGCGATCTACCGGGTGCCGCTGGTGGATGACCGCCCCACCGGCACGCCGGACGGCTGGGCCCCCTACGAGTTCGCGGCCGACGATAGGCGCGCGGGCATCCTCACGCATATGAGCTTCACCGCTTTGCACTCGCCGGCCGGGCGCGGCTCGCCCACCATCCGCGGCAAGGCGCTGCGCGAGGTGATCCTGTGCCAGAAGGTGCCGCCGCCGCCGGGCAACGTGCCGTTCAACATCATCCAGGACACCGGCAATCCGTTGTTCAAGACCGCCCGCGACCGCCTGACCGCGCACCGCGCCAATCCGGTCTGCGCCGGGTGCCACAAGATCACCGATCCGATAGGCCTCGCGCTCGAGAATTTCGACGGCGCCGGCGAATTCCGCACCACCGAGAACGGCAAGAAGATCGACACCAGCGGTGAGCTGGATGGCATCGCCTTCAAGGACGCCGCGGGCCTGGGCAAGGCCGTGCACGACAGCCCGGCCACGCCGCGCTGCCTGGTCAACCGCCTCGCGTCTTACGCCTTGGGCCGCCTGCCCGGCGCCGGCGAGCAGCCGTGGATCGCGGCGCTGCAGGCGTCATTCGCCGACACCGGCTACCGCGTGCCCGACCTGATGCGCGAGATCGCCGTCAGCGACGCCTTCTACCGGCGGGCCTTGCCGCGGCCGCCCGTCGTCGCCGGCACCGCGCCGGTCCAACAGGAGGCCAAATGAGCGTCCTTCTCGACCGCCGCACGCTCTTGCGCGGGTCATTCGGCGGCGCGGCGGTCGCCGTCGCGCTGCCGGTGCTCGATGGATTCCTGAACGCCAACGGCACCGCGCTCGCCGCCACGGGCAAACCGCTGCCGCAGGCGTTCGGCACATGGTTCCAGGCGTTATCGTTCACGCCCGGCCGCTGGCTGCCGGATCAGGTTGGCAAGGACTACGAGAGCGGGGTCGAGCTGAAGCCGCTCGACCGCTTCAAGGACCGCATCAACCTGTTCAGCGGCATGAAGTACTTCCATGATTCGCGGCCGATGGAGGATCACCGCTCCGGCTGGGTGATCGGCTCCTCGGGCGGTCTACCGGTGGGTTCGGTGGCGCCGCCCTCGATCGACGCCATCATCGCCGACCACATCGGCCAGGGCACACGCTTCCGGTCGCTCGAGGTATCCCTGAGCGGAACGCGCGCCAGCATCAGCCGGCGCGCCAATTCGCCGACCTATAATCCTTCCGAGCCGTCGCCGGCGGCGCTCTACAGGCGCGTCTTCGGGCCGGAATTCAAGGATCCCAATGCCGCCACTTTCACGCCCGACGCCATGGCGCTGGCGCGCAGGAGCGTGCTGTCGGTGGTGGCCGAGGACCGCAAGGCCTTCACCGCCCGGCTCGGCGCCGCCGACCGCGCGCGCATGGACGAATATTTCACCGCGGTGCGCCAGATCGAGAATCAGCTCGAGATCGAACTCGCGAAGCCTGCGCCACTCGAAGCCTGTTCCAAGCCCGGACGATTCGACGAGACCGAGCTCGGCAACACCACGGAACTGGTCGAACCCAACACCAAGCTGTTCGGCCAGTTGCTGGCCCATGCGCTGTCCTGCGACCAGACCCGCGTGGTCAATGTGCACCTCGGCATCCACAGCGCCATCCGCAAGACCGGCGGCGCGCTGGCCTGGCACTCGCTCACCCACGAGGAGCCCACCGACGAAAAACTCGGCTACCAGCCGCAGGTGGCGTGGTTCATCAACTGGGCCAACCACAATTTCGCGTCGTTCCTGTCCATCCTGGAAAGCACCAGGGAGGGACCGGGCAACCTGCTCGACCGCCTGGCGCTGCTGTGGATCACGGATCACGGCGACGCGCGCATCCACTCGGTGGACAATGTGCCGATCATCACGGTCGGCAGTGCCGGCGGGCGGCTCAAGTCGGGCTATCATCTCTCGGCGCCCGGCGATCCCTCGACCCGCGTCGGCCTGACCTTGCAGCAGGCGTTTGGGGTTCCGGTGAACAGTTGGGGCCTGCTCTCCAACGCCACGACCAAGACTTTCACCGAGATCATGGCCTGAGGCTCATGATGAAGGGCTCCCTCAAAGCCGTTGTTCTTGCCTCGGTCCTGTCAGCGGGGAGCGCCTTCGCCGCCGGCCTGGGCGAGATGGCGACGCCGGCCGGCATCACGCTGCAGCCGCTGGGCCGCGACCAGGGCTACGGCTTCGGCGGCGGCGGCCCCGCGGGCCGCGAGCGCCTGGTGTTCGCCGATCCAGCCGGCATGACCCTCTATACCTACGACAACGACACGCCGGGCAAGGCCAGCACATGCAACAGCGACTGCGCCCGGGATTGGCCGCCGGCGCTGGCGCCTGACAGACCGAAACTTTTCGGCCCGTGGTCGGTGATCAAGCGCGAGGACGGGACCAGGCAGTGGGCCTACAAGGGCCGGCCGCTTTACACCTGCGCGAAGGATGTCGATCCGGGTTCCTGGTATGGCAACAGTCCCGCGAACGATGGCCCCCCGCGCAAGAACGGTGCCGGCCAGATCGTCGGCCACGAGCCGAGCTATCTCGGTGGGGATGAAGGGCGCCGCGAACGGGCCCGGGAGGCGCCGCTCCCCGAGGACTGGAAGATCGCCGAGATTCTGCCGGTGAAAGACATCAAACTGCCGGTCGGGTTCGCTGTGAAGGAAGTGCAGGACGCGCTCGGCATCGTGCTGGTCGATTGGCGGAAACGCACGCTCTACACCTTCGCCGGCGATCCCAATAAGGACGCCCGGCCCGACACGCCGTGGGAACCGGCCGAGGCGCCGCAGCTTTCCCAGGCCGTCGGCGATTTCGGCCTGATCACCCGCAACGACGGCCGGCGTCAGTGGACCTATAAAGGCCGGGGCCTTTACACCTACGCGCCCGATATCGAGGAGAGTTATGCCGACGGTATCGGCGTCGACAAGCAGTTCGACGTGGCGGCAATCTATCGCTACTACACACCCGCCAATATCTCGACCACGCACAGCCCGTCGGTCGGCAAGATCCTGGCCACCGACAAAGGCATCACGGTCTATCGCCGCGAGGGCCATTCGGTCGGCCAGACGCATGGGCTGCGCCGTAGCCAATCCTTGAAGCCGGCGGTTGGCCGCGATCTCGGCATCGACCCGGTCTGCGACGCGGAATGCCGCGAGCACTGGCATCCGTATCCCGCCGCCAAGAACCAGCCCGACGCCTGGGGCCAGTGGACGGTCTACACCCACCCCGACGGTTTCCGGCAGTTGGCCTATCAGGGCTACGCGTTGTGGACGTTCGACGGCGATGCCAAGCCCGGCGATATCAACGGCCACGACGACTATCTGGATTTTCAGTTCTCCGGCCTGATCACCAAGGACGGCGAGAAACCCAAGGAGCTGATCGATCTGGGCACGCCGCAGGACGGCCCGGCCGCGCTCTATTGGGCTGTGATTCAGCCTTAACTCCAACCTGCCCAACTCCAACCTGATTGAGGGACACCATGGAATCGATCGTCGCCGGCCTGTTGAGTGAATTCGAGAACGGCAAGATGTCGCGCCGCGACCTGGTCAAGAAGCTCACGGTCACCGCCGCCGCCACGGCTGCGGCGGCGCCGGCCGTGGCCGCGCCTTCGCCGCTCCAGGGCAAGGGCTTCAAGGCCACGGCGGTCAATCACATCTCCTACGGCGTCGCGGACTACGGGCGCACGCGCGACTTCTACGCCGACCTGCTCGGCATGAAGGTGTCGCACGACACCGGCAAGGACTGCATCCTGTCGTTCGGCGACAGCCTGTTGATCCTGCGCAAGACCCGCCAACCCGACAACAAGCCCTATATCGACCACATCGCCTATACCATCGCCAACTGGGACAAGGCGGTGGTGGAGGAGGAGCTGAAGAAGCGCGGCCACACCCCGCGCCCCGACACCGATTTCAGCTTCCACATCAAGGATCCGGACGGGTTCGACTTGCAGATCGAGGGCGACGACGTCGCCCAGTACCGTTAAGCGTTTTCTCCAGGGGGATATCGATGATCAAATCGTTCGTGCGCATCGGCGCCGCGCTGCTCGCGCTCGCCGGGCCGGTGCTTGTTCTTTGCGGGCCTTCGGCCGCGCGGGCCGCCGAAGGCCCGCCCGCCAATCCGGACATTTCCAAGTACAAATACGATCCCACGTGGCCGAAGCTGCCGATCGCCAACAACTGGGCCATCGGCCTGATCGGCGGCGTGCATGTGGATGCCAAGGATCACGTCTGGATCTATCACAGCACCAAATGGCTTTCGCCGCGCGACCTGGGTGCCGCGCAGACCCCGCCGTCGGGCAAGTGCTGCCTGCCGGCGCCGCCGATCCTCGAATTCGACCAGGCCGGCAATATCGTGCACGCCTTCGGCGGGCCTCCCAAGGAGGGGTCGGGCGACAGCTATGAGTGGCCCACCGACGAGCACGGCCTGTTCATCGACTACAAGGGCAACATCTGGGTCGGCGGTAGCAAGACCCGCAAGGGCCAGGATGGCGTCGAACCCGACGGCATGGTGTTGAAGTTCAGCCCCGAGGGCAAATTCCTGCTCCAGGTCGGCAGCCGCGGCCCCACCAAGGGCAGTACCGACACCACGCGTCTGTCGGGTGCGGCCAATGTCGCGGTCGATCCCAAGACCAACGAAGCCTATATCGCCGACGGCTACGGCAATCACCGCGTGATCGTGGTGGACGCCGATACCGGCGCCTTCAAGCGCCAGTGGGGCGCCTACGGCAAGCCGCCCACGGACCAGGACATCGGGCGCTACGATCCTGCGCAGCCGCCCGCGCAGCAGTTCCGCATCGTCCACTGCGTGCGCATTGCCAGGGATGGGCTCGTGTATGTCTGCGACCGCCTGAACAACCGCATCCAGGTGTTCAAGACCGATGGCACCTTTGTGCAGGAGTTCATCTACCGCAAGGAGACCAAGGGTTCAGGTGCGGTCGGCACCATCGCCTTCTGGCCGGACGCTACCCAGAGCAAGATCCTGCTCAACGACCCGGGCAACTTCGAGGTGCACCTGATCAACCGCGCGGATGGCAAAGTGCTCGGCTCGTTCGGGCACTACGGCGCCTACGGCGGCGAGTTCGACCGCAATCACGAGTCTCAGCTGGATTCGAAAGGGAACCTCTATGTCTCCGGCGACCAGCGTTTGCAGAAGTTCACGCTGAAGTAAGCCGCGCTTCGGCCGCGGCAAGGTCGCTGGGCGTGTTGATGTTGAAGAACGGGTCTGGGCCGTCGTCGAAATTGGCGACGGCCCATTTTCGTGTCCGGGCGAAGGACTCCACGCCGCGCATGCGGGTCTGGGCGAGGGTGTATTCGAGATCCTGCATGACCTGGGGCGACCACAGGGCGATCGCCGGCTGAACCGCGCCGCGCCATGCGGCCATGACCACGTCGGGGTGCTCGCGTTCCGACACAAACATGAGTTTTTCGACCAGGTTCGGCGGCAAGAACGGCGTGTCCGCCGGTGTCGAGATGGCCGGACCTCGCGCCCAGCGCAGACCGGCCAGAATCCCCGACAGCGGTCCTTCGCCCGGAAACGGATCGCCGACCACCGGCAAGGACCAGGCGGCGAAACGCGCCGCGTCTCCGGTCGCGTTGATCGCCAAGGCGCCTACTTGCGGGCGCAAGGCCTCGATGATGTGAGAGAGCAGGGGGCGGCCGCCCAGCGAGAGCAGCGTCTTATCGCCCCCGCCCATGCGCGTGGCGCGGCCGCCGGCGAGGATGATGCAGGCGGGCTTTATCATTGGGCTGGCCGCAGGCTGCGCACGGCAGCGAGCACGCGGCTGTCGAGCCCGGTGCCGCCGGCCTGTTCATAGGCCAGGATCGCTTTCTTCATGCGCGGCTCCCAGAAGCTGCGAATGTGACCGGCGATGCTGGCCACGGACGCGGCTTCGTCCTGATAAGCGAAGGCCTTGCCGATCTGGTTGGCCATATATACGAGCTTCTTGTCGTCCACGTTCAATCCATCAATATGCGTTCGGGCGCGGTGAAGACTTCGAATCCGTCGTCGCGCGCCACGGCCGCGAGGGTGAGATTGGCCCGTTCCGCCGTGCGGATGGCGAGCGCGGTGGGCGCCGAGATCGCCACCAGTAATGGCGCGCCCATGATCGCGGCCTTTTGCACCATCTCGACCGAGACACGGCTGGAGATCAGCACGACACCACCGCCGGCCTTAAGCCCGCGCCGCGCCAGGGTTCCGGCGAGTTTGTCCAGGGCGTTATGGCGGCCAACGTCTTCGCGCACGGCCGCGAGGCCGCCGTTCCAGAACGCGGCGGCATGCACCGCGCGCGTGGCATGATTGAGTTCCTGCGCCGCACCCAGGGCGGCCAAGGCCGTGACGATCTCCGCCGCCGGTAGGCGGAGATCGTTTTTAATCACGGGCAGCGGGCGCATGGCCTCGGTCAGGCTTTCCAGGCCGCACAGTCCGCAGCCTACGGGGCCGGCCATCTGGCGGCGGCGCTCCGTGAAGCGTTCGGCGCTGTGCGTGGCCAGTTCCATGCGCAGTTCCACGCCGAGGTCGCCGGGGACAACCTCGAGCGCGGTGATTTCGGAACCGGCGGAGACGATGCCCTCGGACAACGTGAAGCCGACCGCGAAGTCTTCCAGGTCGGCGGGCGAGGCCATCATCACCGCGTAAGAAAAGCGGTTGTAGGTGAAGGCAATGGCGGTTTCCTCGGGGACCGCGCGCAGGCCGGCGGCGCGGTGGCCATGGCGGAACGAGGTGCGCGGCGCGGTCACCACCGCAGCCGGAAGGGCAGGCGTGTCCGCGCGCGTTTCCGCCGGCATCATTCCGCCGCGGGCGTGGCGATACGGGTGTTGGCTTCGCTCATCTCGCGATAACGCTCCTGCCATTCGCTCGGGCCGTTGGAGAGCAGTACCTGCACGGCCGTCACCTTGTACTCGGGGCAGTTGGTAGCCCAGTCGGAGTAGTCGGTGGTCACCACGTTGATCTGGGTGTCGGGGTGGTGGAAGGTCGTATACACGACGCCCGGCGCCACGCGGTCGGTGATGCGCGCGCGCAAGGACGTGGCGCCGGCGCGGCTTTGCACCTTCACCAGGTCGCCTTCGCGCACGCCGCGGCTTTCGGCGTCGAACGGATGAATTTCCAGCCGGTCTTCCTCGTGCCAGACCACGTTCTGGGTGCGGCGTGTCTGGGCGCCGACATTATACTGGCTGAGGATGCGCCCGGTGGTGAGCAGCAGCGGGAAACGCGCCGAGGTGCGCTCGTCGGTCGGCACATACTCGGTGATCACGAACTTGCCCTTACCCCGGACGAAGCCGTCGATATGCATGATCGGCGTGCCGGCCTCGGCCTTGTCGTTGCAGGGCCATTGCACCGAGCCGAGTTCATCGAGCTTCTTGTAGGAAACGCCGGCGAACGTCGGCGTGGCGGTGGCGATCTCGTCCATGATCTCGGACGGGTGGCTGTAGTGCATCGCGAAGCCCATGGCCTTGGCGATGGCGAGGGTGGTTTCCCAGTCGGCCTTGCCGGCCAAGGGCGGCATCACCTTGCGCACGCGGCTGATGCGGCGCTCGGCGTTGGTGAAGGTGCCGTCCTTCTCCAGGAACGACGAGCCCGGCAGGAAGACATGCGCGAACTTGGCGGTCTCGTTGAGGAACAGATCCTGCACCACCAGGCATTCCAGGGCGCTCATGCCCGCCACCACATGGGCGGTTTCGGGGTCCGATTGCACCATGTCCTCGCCCTGGACGTAGAGGCCCTTGAAGCTGCCGTCGACGGCGGCGTCGAACATGTTGGGGATGCGAAGCCCGGGTTCGGATTCCAGCGCGACGCCCCATAGGCTTTCGAACATGGTGCGGGTGGCGGCGTCGCTGACATGGCGGTAGCCCGAGAATTCGTGCGGGAACGAGCCCATGTCGCAGGAGCCCTGCACGTTGTTCTGGCCGCGCAAGGGGTTCACGCCCACGCCCCGCCGGCCGATGTTGCCGGTGGCCATGGCGAGGTTGGCCATGCACATGACCATGGTGGTGCCCTGGCTGTGTTCGGTGACACCCAGGCCGTAGTAGATGGCGCCGTTGCCGCCGGTGGCATAAAGGCGCGCGGCCTTGCGGATGTTCTCGGCCGGAACGCCGGTCATGCCCGCCACGGCTTCGGGGCTGTTGTGGGCCTGCGCCACGAACGCCGCCCAGCTCTGGAACTCGTCCCAGTCGCAGCGTTCGCGCACGAAGGTCTCGTTCACCAGGCCTTCGGTGACGATCACATGGGCCAGGGCATTGGCCATGGCGACATTGGTGCCCGGGAGCAGGGGCAGGTGATAGTCGGCCTCCACATGCGGCGTGCGCACCAGGTCGATGCGGCGCGGATCGATGACGATCAGCCTGGCACCTTCGCGCAGGCGCTTTTTCATGCGCGCGGCGAATACCGGATGACCATCGGTGGGATTGGCGCCGATCACCACGATCACGTCGGCCTCGTCCACGGAATCGAAGTCCTGGGTGCCGGCGGAGGTGCCGAAGGTGGTTTTAAGACCGTAGCCCGTGGGCGAATGGCAGACCCTGGCGCAGGTGTCGACGTTGTTGTTGCCGAACACGGCGCGCACCAGTTTCTGCACCAGGTAGGTCTCCTCGTTGGTGCAGCGCGACGAGGTGATGCCGCCGATGGCGCCCTTGCCATAGGTCTTCTGGATGCGCAGGAATTCGGAGGCGGTATGCGCGATCGCTTCGTCCCAGGAAACTTCACGCCAGGGATCGGTGATTTTGGCGCGGATCATGGGCTTGGTGATGCGGTCCTTGTGGGTGGCGTAGCCCCAGGCGAAACGGCCTTTCACGCAGGAATGGCCGTGGTTGGCCTTGCCGTCCTTGTAGGGGACCATGCGCACCACTTCATTGCCGCGCATCTCGGCCTTGAAGGCGCAGCCGACGCCACAATAGGCGCAGGTGGTCACAACGGAGTGCTCGGGCTGGCCGGTCTCCACCACCGATTTCTCGATCAGCGTGGCGGTCGGGCAGGCTTGCACACAGGCGCCGCACGAGACGCATTCGGACTTCAGGAATTCGCCCATGCCGGGCGCGACCTTGGACTCGAAGCCGCGGCCCTGGATGGTAAGGGCGAAAGTGCCTTGCGTTTCCTCGCAAGCGCGTACGCAGCGCGAACAGACGATGCACTTGGAGGGATCGAAGTCGAAATACGGGTTGGAGATGTCCTTGGGCGCGGTGAGGTGGTTCTCGCCCTCGAAGCCGTAGCGCACATCGCGCAGGCCCACGGCGCCCGCCATGTCCTGGAGTTCGCAGTCGCCGTTGGCGGCACAGGTCAGGCAGTCGAGCGGGTGGTCGGAGATGTAGAGCTCCATCACGCCGCGGCGGAGTTTTTTGAGTGTCGGGGTCTGGGTGGACACCTGCATGCCCGCCGCGACCGGGGTGGTGCAGGACGCGGGCGTTCCGTTGCGGCCCGCGATCTCCACCAGGCACAAGCGGCACGAGCCGAAGGCGTTCAGGCTGTCCGTGGCGCATAGCTTGGGGATCGCGACGCCGCTGTCCATGGCGGCGCGCATGATCGAGGTGCCCGCCGGCACGGTCACCGCCGCGCCGTCGATGGTGAGAGTCACCATCTCCGTGGCGGTGGCGGCGGGCGTGCCGTAGTCGGTTTCCTGAACGAGACCCATGACTGAACCCTAGGCGACATCGGCGAGGGACCGGGGCCTGGCCCGGAAGTCCTCGGGGAAATGGGTGAGCGCGCTCAACACCGGATAGGGGACAAAGCCCCCCAGGGCGCACAGCGAGCCCAATTTCATTGTACTACATAAGTCTTCCAGCAGCGCGATCTGCGCATCGACCTCTATCCCCTTGAGAATGCGGTCGATCACTTCCTGGCCGCGTACGGATCCGATCCTGCAGGGCGTGCATTTGCCGCAGGATTCGATGGCGCAGAATTCCATGGCGAAGCGGGCCTGGCGCAGCATGTCGACGGTGTCGTCGAACACCACCACGCCGGCATGGCCGATCAGCCCGTCCTTGGCGGAGAAGGCTTCGTAGTCGAATGGCGTGTCGAACAGGTTGGGCGGGAAATAGGCGCCGAGCGGGCCGCCCACCTGCACCGCGCGTACGGGACGCCCGGAAGCCGTGCCGCCGCCGATGTCCATGACGATCTGGCCCAGGGTCATGCCGAACGGCGCTTCATAGAGCCCTGCGTGTTTCACATTGCCGGCGAGCTGGATCGGAATGGTGCCGAGCGACCGCCCGGTACCCAGACTCTTATAGGTATCGGCGCCGTTCGCCAGGATCGCCGGCACTGAGGCCAGACTGATGACATTGTTGACGGCAGTGGGTTTCCCGAACAGACCATGATGCGCGGGCAGCGGCGGCTTCGCGCGCACCTGGCCGCGCCGGCCTTCGAGGCTTTCCAGCAGTGAGGTTTCCTCGCCGCAGACATAAGCTCCCGCGCCAACCCGCACTTCCATATCGAAGGCATGGGGGGAATCCATCACCGATGCGCCGAGCAGGCGCGCTTCACGGGCGTGCTGGATGGCGCGGGTCATGATGCCGACGGCGATGGGGTATTCCGAACGGATGTAGATGAAACCCTTGGTGGCGCCTGTGGCGATGCCGGCGATCACCATGCCTTCGATCACCGCGAGCGGATCGCCTTCCATGATCATGCGGTCGGAGAAGGTGCCGGAGTCGCCTTCGTCGGCATTGCAGACGACGTATTTCTGGCCGGCTTTCGCGTCCTTCACCGTCTTCCATTTGATGCCGGTGGGGAACCCCGCACCGCCGCGCCCGCGCAGGCCGGAGGCGGTGACGGCGGCGAGTATGGCGTCGGGGCCGAGTTTGAGCGCCTGGGCGAGGCCTTTGAGGCCGCCCGCTGCGCGGTAGTCGGCGATGGACAAGGGATCGATACGTCCGCAACGCGCGAAGGTCAGGCGGGTTTGCGGCTTGATGAAGGGATGATCGTCGACGCGGCCCACGGACAGCCCGTGCTTGCCGCCGCCGAGGAATTTGGCGTCGAACAGGCCGGGCACGTCCGCCGCCTTGACCGGGCCATAGGCCGTGCGGCCGGTGGGCGTCTCCACCTCCACCAGCGGCTCCAGCCAGTGCATCCCGTGCGAACCGGTGCGCGTGATCGTGAGCGCAATCCCCCGCGCCAACGCCTCGCGCGCCATCGCCTGCGCGACATCGTCAGCGCCCAGCGCGACGGCGGCGGAGTCCAGTGGAATGAAGATCCGCGCGCTCATGCTTTGCCGCTCATGCCTTGCCGCTCATGGGTTTTTCTTGGGCGAGAGCGGTCAGGCCTTTCGCATCGGCGCGGCCGATCGGCCGCCCGTCGAACATGGCCGAAGGCGCGCAGGAACACAGGCCCAGGCAGAACACCGG
Source organism: Rhodospirillaceae bacterium (assembly GCA_019694335.1). Lineage (GTDB taxonomy): Bacteria > Pseudomonadota > Alphaproteobacteria > Rhodospirillales > Rhodospirillaceae > SHVO01. The sequence continues at coordinate 52,722 of JAIBCD010000013.1, forward strand.
CTCCAGGGTGATACGGCCATCGGCGGTGGTCTCATGCCAGTCGACGTTCAGCGCGCCGCGGACCTCGGCGGCGAGTTTGTCCGCGCCCACCGCCTGGCAGGCTTCGGAACGGCATAGCTTGAGCACATGCGCGCCGGCCGGCGCGCGGCGGAAGTCGTGATAGAACGACACCACCCCATGCACCTCGGCGCGCGACAGATTGAGTGTGTCGGCGACCATTTCGATGGCCCGGTCGGCGATGAAGCCGAAGGCCGCTTGCAGGGCATGCAGGACCGGCAGCGCCGCCCCATCCGTGGCTTTGTGAGCGTCGATGATCGCTTGCGCGCGGGTTTCGTCCCAGGCCGTTGCCGGCATGAAAAAGTCCATCAAAACAATGGGAAGCGGGCGCTGTCCGCGCTTTCGTCCTCCCCGACCGGCTCAGTCTGCACCTTCCATTTATTATGTCTAGACAAAAAAGCGGTCCGCGGCTGGCCGGCAAGCCCCTGCGGTAACGGGATTTTCGCCTATAGTTGGCGCATGAGGGCGTTTTTCCACCCCGATCAGCAGCTCCATGATCCCCAGCAGTTCATGCGGGCGGGACGGATCGCCGCGCCCAAGGATACCCCAGCGCGGACCGCGCAGTTGCTGGCAGGACTGCGGCGCTGCGGTCTCGCCGCGACCACACCGCCTGACCCGGGGTTGGGGCCGCTGAAAGCGGTCCACGCCGAGGGTTATCTCGAATTCCTGCGCACCGCCTACGGGCGCTGGCAGGCTTTGACCGAGCCCGGCCCGGAAGTGTTGCCGAACTGCTTTCCCTATTGGAACGCGCAACCCGGCATGCCCGCGCGTCCACCGTGCCCATCGCGCCACATCATTGCTGAGGCCGGCTACTACCTCGGCGATCTCGCGGTGCCGGTCGGTCCCGCCACCTGGGATGCGGTCCGCGCGAGCGCGAGCGGCGCGGTGGCCGCGGCACGGGCCGTAGCGGGCGGGGAGGGCGCGGCTTACGCCTTGTGCCGGCCGTCCGGCCACCACGCCCGCGCCGACCGCGCCAGCGGCTTCTGCTATGTGAACAATGCCGCGATAGCCGCCGAAATCCTGTGCGCGGCTTTCGGCAGAGTGGCGGTGATCGACGTCGACGCCCATCATGGCGACGGCACGCAGGCGATCTTCTATGCGCGCGGGGACGTGCTGACGGTGTCGGTCCATGCCGACCCGGCGTCGTACTATCCCTTCTTCACCGGTTATGCGGAGGAACGCGGTGCCGGCGCGGGCGAGGGCTGCAATCTCAACCTGGTATTGGCGCCCGGCGCGGGGGATGCGGAGATCGCGGCCGCGACCCGCGCGGCGGCCCGCGCCACCCTGAACTTCGGCGCCAAGGCCCTGGTGGTGGCGCTTGGTTTCGACAGCCATGCGGATGACCCGATTGGCGTGCTGAAGGTCTCCACCGGCGGTTTCCGCGCCGTGGGCGAGACCTTGGGCGCGCTGGGAGTGCCGACCGTGATCGTCCAGGAAGGCGGCTACGCATTGCCGGTGCTCGCCGACTGCCTGGCTGAATTCCTCACCGATTTTGCATAGAGAGCGCAGATGGATTTGCCGAAAAACCCCTTCAAACACGCGATCAAGGAAGGCCGCCAGCAGCTCGGCCTGTGGTCGGTTCTGTCGAGTTCCTATAGCGCGGAGATCGTCGCGGGAGCGGGCTACGACTGGGTGCTGCTGGACACCGAACATTCGCCGTCGGGCGTCGAAGGCGTGCTGCCGCAGTTGCAGGCCATGGCGCCGTACCCTGTGTCACCGGTGGTGCGCGCCGCATGGAACGACACGGTGCTGATCAAACGCTATCTGGACATCGGCGTGCAAAGCCTGCTGCTTCCGTTCGTGCAATCGGCCGAGGAGGCCGCCGCGGCGGTGGCGGCGGTGCGTTATCCGCCCGGCGGCGTGCGCGGCATCTCCATGTTCACCCGCGCCAACCGCTTCGGGCGGGTGAAGGATTATGTGAAACGCGCCAGCGAGGAAATCTGCCTGCTGGTGCAGGTCGAGACCCGCACGGCGGTGGACCAGGTGGAAGCGATCGCCAAGGTTGACGGTATCGACGGCGTATTCGTGGGGCCGAGCGACCTCGCCGCCAGCCTGGGGTATCTGGGCCAGCCCGCCCACGAGGACGTGATGGCCGTGATCGAAAACACGTTCGGGCGCATCCGGGCTTGCGGCAAGCCGGCGGGATTCCTGACGCCCGATCAGGCCATCGCACGGCGCGCGATTGCCGCGGGATCCGTGTTCACCGCGATCGGGATCGACGGTGCGCTGCTCGCGCGTGGATCGGAAAGCCTGCTCGCGCAGTTCAAAAGCAGCCTCTAGAAGAAGCTGCGATACTCGAGCTGGGCACCGACGAACAGGAGGCCGGCGAAAAACACTTTGCGGAAGGTGGCGGGCGCGATGCGCGCGCGTAGCCAGCCGCCCAGGCCCATGCCGATGAACGAGGGCACCAGGGCCAGCACCGAATAGCCGCCGAGCGACACCGAGAACACGCCGTGCCAGGCGAGCGCCGCGCCCAGCGCCAGGGAACTGACGGTGAAGAACAGGCCCAGGGTCTGCACCAGTTCGTCGCGCGGCAGGTCGAGGGCGCCGAAATAGGGCACCGCCGGCACGGCGAAGTTGCCCGAGATGCCGCCCATGATCCCGGTGGTGAACCCGGTAAGCGGTCCGGCCCAGGCCTCGGCCGCCGCCGGTACGCGCATCGGCAGCTTCAACAGGCCGACGGTACCGTAAATCAGAAGCGCCGCGCCCAAGACCGCGGTCGCGAGGCGCACCGGGGCGTCGGCGAAGATCGCGGCCGCGACCCAGGTGCCGGCAATGGTGCCGGCGAGCAGCGGCCACAGGCGGCGCAGCAACTCACCGAGCTTGGGGCCGGTGGCGAGCTGCCAGATATTGGTGGCCAGAGTTGGCACGATCAGCAGCGCCGCGGCTTTGGCCGGCGGCATGAACAGTCCCAGGATGCCGACCGCGACCGTCGGTAGGCCGAGGCCGAGCGTGCCCTTCACCAATCCGGCGAGGACAAACACCAGCGAGGCTGGCAGCGCGGAATGCAGGAATTCATCCATGAGGAACGGGCATGAGGATCAGGCGCGGTCGAAGACCAGAAGCGTGGAGGTGGCCGAGGCATATAACTTGCCCGCGGCGTCGGTGAGTTTGGCTTCGGCGAAAGCGACGCGGCGTCCGAACGACAGCACGGTGCCGGTGGCGCGTACTTCGCCGGTCCGGTCGGTCATGGCTTTGTGGTAGGCGATCTTGAGTTCGAGGGTGGTGTAGGCCTGGCTGGCGTCGAGCTTGGAGTGCACGGCGCAGCCGCAGGCGGAATCCAGAAGCGTCGCGGCATAGCCGCCGTGGATGCTGCCCAGCGGATTGTAGGCGTTGGGGCCCGGCGTACCGGCGAACACCGCGCGGCCGGCATCGATCTCGACCAGCGCGAATCCCAGGGTGTCGCCGATCGGCGGCCGTCGTCCGCTTTTGATCAGTGCGCGCAGCTGCTCCAGCCCGGAAAGATCGCGGAATTCCTCGAAGACATTCATGGAAAAAGCCCCCGCAATATGCGGGATTTCCATAGCAGGTCGGCACCGAAAAGACGATTTCCGCCTTTGCGGCACAGCCTTGCCAAAAGGAAAGATTAATCCGGCCTTTGCGGGGGCGGCGGCCGGTCGGGCCGCGTCGGCGGCGGCGCGACGCGCTCGGGCAACACCGGGCGGACATGGTCGGGCAGCGTCGGGCGATCCGCCGGTTGCGGCGGGAGGGCATCGCCTGGGCGTGTCGCCGGCGGCAATGTCGTGGGCCGTTGTGGCGGGGCCGATGCGTCCGGTGCGGTTTGGGGTAGCTGTCTCCTGGTTCCGGTTGGGGGAGTTGGCGGCAGTGCCGGCGGGGACAACGGTGTCGTCCGCGCGGCGGCATCGGGCGGCGGGACCGGCAACACCCGTTGCGGCACCAGCGCGCCGCCGGCGCCGATGGCGCCATCGACCTGGGTCGGTACGCCGGTATCCGCCGGCGCGGCCGCGCCCGTGACACCAAGGCGCTGAAGCGCGGTGGTGAGATTGGCGCCGTAACCCTGCACCGAGAGATTGACCATGGGTTGAGAGAAGCCGGCTTCCGTCCGCACCGCGCGCGCGCGCAGGGCGCCGCCGGAAAGGGTGCCGCGGACGGCGACACTGGCGCCGGCATCGACTTGCGCGGCGTTGATGGCGAGGCCGCCGATCTCGACCCGGCCGGCGGCGGCGCGCGCGATGCCGGAGACGAACACCTCGCGGCCACGGCGCGGCAGTTTAACGATGGACGTGCCGGCGATGCTGTCGTCGGCGCGGCGCAGGCCCGACACCACCACCCAGTCGCCGCGGCGCACGCCAGCGATATCGGCGCTGCCGGCGAAGCTCGATACCGCCACGGTCTGGCCGGCGACCGTCATCTGCGATCCATCGCGGGCGATGGCGCTGACCGGACCCGCGACCGCGACGCTGACATCGATCTTGGCGGCGGCGAGGCCGTTGGCGCCGGTGAAGGCCTCGATCGCCACGACCTGACCGAGGCGCACGTCGGCTTGGTTCGCGGGCAGCCCCTCGACCGTGACCGCGGTGTCGGACGCCAGCTGCACCTCGAAACCGTTGACGCAGATCGAGCCGAATCCGGTGACGACGCCGACGATTCCCGTGCCGCCCAGGCCTCGCTCTTCGGGTCTGGCCTCGCGTTGCGCGACGATTCCTCCGCTGCTTATTCCTGTGCCGCCGAGGCCTCGTTGTTCGTCGGTGAGCGCCACCAGGCGTTCGAGCGCGTTGGAGGCTTGCCCCGCCGCCGCGGGGGTGAAGCGGCAGGCGGCCGGGTCCGCCGCGCGGGCAGTCCCCGCGAGGGCCAGCAGACCGACAGCCGCGACCAGGCGCCCCCGCATCATGACTCAGCCTTTGGCCTTCGGCGGCGCCTTGTCGGCGACGCCTTCGTCCGGGCCGTCGTAATAGTAGATGCCGAGTGCCATGCGCTGGTCGGCGCCGGTTTTGCCGGCATCGTCATCGGCGCGCTTGAGGGCGTCCTTGTTGAGGGCGACCAGCGCGGTCATGGCGTATTCGCGCGCGCGTTTGCGCAGGTATGCGATGCTGTCCGGGGTCAGGCGGTCGTAATAGACCGCGCGCTCGAACAGCGGTTCCTTTTCCGCCAGCAGGTTGCTGACGCTGGTGGCGATGTGGTCGGCGACATTGCGGCCCAGGTAGTAGGCCTTTTCGTCGAAGCCCTCTTCCGGCACGAAGGCGTCGCTCTTGAGGCGGACATTGTCGTCTTTATCGATGGTGACGATGCCGAGGCGTACCCATTCTTCCAGGATCACCTTCGGCCGCACGTCGGTGGAGATCGTGTGAACCAGGTCCTCGAAGGATTTTTCCCTGGGGTCGCCCGCTTTTGAAGTTTGAGTGGTCCGGGGCAGGGGCCGCGCGCCGCCGCGCTTGGCGCGGAAGGCGGGGTCGCCCAGCCAGATGCCGATCAGGCGCGGGCCCAGGGAGGTGGCTTCGGGAATCACCACGTCGGGCGCCGGCTCGCTCTTGATGCGGTTGATGTCCTTGCGCTGCAATCCGGTGGCGATGGACAGGCGGCTGACGGTGGCCGCGGACGCCAGCGAGGTCTCGGCCGCGGCGACATACAGGCGCTTCACCAGGTTCATCAGGTAGGGAAAAGTGACGCCGCGCGCGATCAGCAGGCGGATCAGGGGTTTGAGCAGGCGCGTGAGCGCGCGCACCAACGCCGGCGAAGGGCCGAAAACGGGTCTTGGCATGGCCGGAATATACCCAAGCCCGATGCGTGGGTAAACCACCCACGCCCGTCAATCGGCTGCAATGGCCGGAGGCTTGGCCGATTCCGGGCGGCGGGTCAGCCAGATCAGGCCGATGCCGATCACCGACAGCCAGCCCGAGGCCCAGAACAGGTCGGTACTGGCTTTCAGGTAGGCTTGCTGCAGCAGGTTGTGGGTCATGACGCCGTAGGCCTGGAGATCGCTGAAGCCGAGGTGGTGCAGCCGCTCGAGGGCCTGACGGAACACCGGGCTGTAGACCGTGGCGTTCTCGGCAAGCCGGTTCTGGTGGAACGCTTCGCGCCGGTCCCACAGGGTGGTGGTGATCGAGGCCGCGAAACTGCCGGCGGTGATGCGCATGAAGTTCGAGATGCCGGACGCGGCCGGGATGCGCGCCGGCGAGATGCCGTCGAGCGACAGCGTAATCATGGTCACGAAGAACGTCGCCATGGCGATGCCCTGGACCATGAGCGGCATCACGAAATCCCAGAACGAGGCGTCGTTGGTCAGGTTGGCGCGCATGAAATAGGAGACCGCGAAGGCCACGAAGGCCACGGTCGCGATGCGGCGCGCGTCGGTCCTGCCGAGCAGCTTGGCGGTCAAGGGCGTGAGGAACACCGCGACCACGCCGCTGGGCGCCGCCACCAGCCCCGCCCAGGTGGCGGTGTAGCCCAGGTTCACCTGCAGCCACAGCGGCAGCAGCAGGATGTTGGCGAAGAATATCGCGTAGCCGAGGCACAAGGTAAGCGTGCCGAGCGCGAAGTTGCGGTTCTTGAACAAGGACAGATCGACGATGGGATGGGTTTCGGTCAGCTCCCAGATCAGCCAGGCGGCGCAGCCGATGGCGGCGACGATGCCGAGGACCACGATATGGGTGGAGGCGAACCAGTCGGCGTCCTTGCCGAGGTCGAGCATGATCTGAAGCGCGCCCACCCATACCACCAGCAGGCCGAGGCCGACGCTGTCGATGGGCAGTTTGCGCGTGGGGGTTTCGCGGTTGGCGAGGTTGGTCCAGCACAGGATGGCGGACACGATTCCGACCGGCACGTTGATCAGGAATATCCAGCCCCAGGAGATGTTATCCGAGATCACCCCGCCCAGGATCGGGCCCAGGATCGGTGCGATCAGGGTGGTGATCGACCAGATGCCGAGCGCGGTCGCGCGTTTCTCCGGCGGGAAGATGGAGATCAACAGCGCCTGGGAGCCCGGGATCATCGGTCCCGACACCGCGCCCTGGAAGATGCGGAACACGATCAGCGCCGGCAGGCTCCAGGCGATACCGCATAGGAGCGAGGCGATGGTGAACAGCGCGACGGACGTGACGAAAGTGCGCACCACGCCGAAGCGCACCATCAGCCAGCCGGTGAGCGGCACCGCGATGCCGTTCGAGACCGCGAATGACGTGATCACCCAGGTGCCCTGGTCGGTGCTGGCGCCCAGGTTGCCCGCGATGGTCGGCAGCGAGACGTTGGCGATGGTGGTGTCGAGCACCTGCATGAAGGTGCCGAGCGCCAGCGCGATCGCCGTCACCGCGAGTTGCGCGCCCGTGAGGGGCTTGGGTTGCGGAGGCCCGGAACTTTGCGAAGCGGCGGGAGCGTTCATCGTTCTTCGGATTTGTCCGCGCCCTTGGCGGGAGAGTTGTCGGCCAGGATGCGGGCGATGATCGCTTCCGTGGCCGGGCCGCCGTCGCTGCCGGCATCGCCGCGCATGGAATTGCCGGCGGTGGGCGCACCGAGCGGGGCGCCATTGGCGTTGCGGATATCGACTTTCACAGCCACCGAAAGGCCCAGGCGCAGGGGATGGTCGCGGAGTTCCTGGGGTTCCAGGATGATGCGCACCGGCACGCGCTGGACGATCTTGATCCAGTTGCCGGAAGCGTTCTGGGGCGGCAACAATGCGAAGGCGCTGCCCGATCCGGCGCCAAAACCAGCCACCTTGCCGTGGTAAACCACATCGCCGCCGTAAACATCGGCGGTCACGGTCACCGGCTGTCCGACGCGCATGCCTTCGAGCTGGCCTTCCTTGAAGTTGGCGTCGATCCACACCGCATCCACCGGCACCACCGCCATCAAAGGCGTGCCGATTGCTACTTGCTGCCCGAGCTGAACGGTCCGCTGCGCGATGACTCCGCCGACCGGCGCGGGTAGCTTCATATGGCCGAGGTAGATCGCCGCCGAACGCAGGTTGGCGATCGAGGCCATGACGTCGGGATTGCTGGCGATGGACGTGCCGTCGACCGAGGCTTTTGCTTGGGCGAGGCTGCTGTCCAGCACGCGCAAGGACGCTTCGGCGCTCGCCACCGCATCGCGGGCATGGGTGATTTCCTCCTGCGAGACGCTGTCGGCGGCGTCGATACGGCGCTTGAGATCGCTCTGGGCCTGCCCGAGCCGGATGCGGGCGGCGGCGATTTGGGCCTCGATCTCGGCGACACCCGAGAATTTGGCCCGTACCTCGCGCACGGTCTTGGCCAGGTCGGCCTCGGCCGCCTGCATGTTCACGCGCGCCTTGACCGGGTCCATGTCCACCAGCACCTGTCCTCGGCTCACGCTCTGGGTGTTGTCGGCGTGGATGGCGAGGATGGTGCCATTCTCGCGGGCGGTGATCGAAACCACGTCACCGCCGACATAGGCATCGTCGGTGGCGGCATAGTTGCGGGCTTCCAGGAACCAGTAGGCGCCGTAGGCCGCGCCCGCGAGCACCACCGCGACACCGAGGATGGAAAGGCCGCGCCGGCGAGAACTGGAGGGGGTGTCGTCGTTGCTGTCGGCGGCTTGAGGATCACGGGCTTTTTGGTCACTCATGGCTGGTTTCCTTCGTGAAGCCGCCGCCCAGGGCCATGACCAGGCTCACGCGGGCGGCGAGAATGTCGGTGGAGAGGGCCGCGTCCTGCCGGCGGGCCGCCAGCACGATGTCCTGGGCGTTGAGGACGGTGAGTTGCGGCGACAGCCCGCTCTTGTGGCGTTGTTCCGCCAGGCGGTAGCTCTCGTCGGCGGCCGCGCGCATATGGGCCAGTTCGCGCGACTGGCCATGCAGGCTTTGCAGGTCGGTGAGCGCGTCGGCGGTTTCCTTGACGGCGCGGATGACGGCGGCGTTGTAGTCGGCCACCGCCACGTCGAGACCCGCCGTGGCGCCGGCGTATCTCGCGCGCAAGGCGCCGGCATCGAAGATCGGCAGGTGGATCGCGGCTCCGGCGCCGTACTGCGTGGACGCGCCGGTGAACAGCCGGTCGAGGCCAAGCGCGGCCCAGCCGGCGGCGCCGATCAGGTTGATGTCGGGATAGAAGGCGAGGCGTGCCCGCTCGCGTCCCTGGGTGGCGGCGTCGATGCGCGCCAGGGCCGCGGCGATGTCGGCCCGCCGCGCCAGGAGGTCGGCTGGCAAGGCTTGCGGCAACGCCAGGGCGTCGGCGTTCAGCTTTGGGCGGGCGATGGCGTAGGCGTCCGCGCCGCGGCCGGTCAGGGCGGCGATCTGGTGGACGGCGATTTCCTTCAGGGCTTGCGCGCGGACCAGGTCGACTTGTGCCGCGGCGGCCTGGGTTTCCGCGAGCTTGGCGGCGGCGGAAGCTTCCAGCCCCGTGCGCACGCGCGTCGCGGTCAGCGTGAAGATGCCCTGGCGCTGGTTGACGGCGTCCTGCGCGACGTCTGCAAGCACATAGGCGCGGGCGAGCGCGATATAGGCCTGGGTCACCGAGCCCGCGAGCGCGAGGCGCGCGGCGGTGGCGTCGAGCGCGGCGGCCTCGGCCCCGGCGCGCGCCTTGGCGATCTCGGCATCCTGCTTGCCGAACAAATCGAGCGACCACGATAGGTTGGCCTGGACCGTGCCGATCCATTGCGACGAGCCGCCGTACGGCGGCGGAATGATGTAATTGGCCGACAGGCGCTGGCGCTGTTCCTGGCCGTCGAACACCAGCTGCGGGTAAGAGGCGGCGCGGCTATTCGAGACTTCGGCCTGAGCCGCGCGCAGGCGCGCGAGCGCCGCGGCCAGCGAGGGATTGCCGGCCAGCGCCTTGTCCACGAGCTGGCCGAGC
>JAIBCD010000219.1 GCA_019694335.1 Rhodospirillaceae bacterium
GTTCTCGACATCGGACAACGGGATGCCGTGTTCGCTGGCCTAGAGGCCGTGTTCGTCGAGCGCCGCGCCCACCGGGAGCTGTTCAAGCTCGCCTTCGACCGGTTCTGGCGTGGGCCTGTGGCGACCATGTCCATGCCGGAGACGCGGACGCAGCCGGCCGAGGCCAAGGCCGACGCCAGCGCCATCGCCGACGGCGTCGCGGGGGCGCGCGCGGCCGGTGCGCGAGCCGCGGCGGCATCGCCGGCCCAAGCCGGCTGGTCGGCGGCCGAGCAGTTGCGCCGGCAGGACTTCGAGACCATGACCGCCGCCGAAGCCGAGGAAGCCAAGCGCCTGATGGCGGCCTTGCGCTTGCCCGTGCCGATGGTCGCGACGCGGCGGTTCCGGCCGTCGGTCCATGGCCGTATCGACATGCGCGCCATCTTGCGCGCCATGATGCGCACCGGCGCCTTCGATCTGAAGAAGCGTGAGCGCCGCGAACGCCGCCCGCCGCTGGTGGTGTTGTGCGACATCTCGGGTTCCATGGGGCCCTATGCGCGGATGCTGCTGCACTTCCTGCACGCCGCCGCCAATGCGGCGCGGGAGTCTTCCCGCACCCATGTGTTCCTGTTCGGCACCCGGCTCACCAACGTCACGCGCGAACTGGCCTTGCGCGATCCGGATGAAGCCATCGCACGCGTGGCGGCACGGGTACAGGATTGGTCGGGTGGGACTCGGATCGGCGAGGTGCTGGCCACTTTCAACCGCTTCTGGGCGCGGCGCGTGCTGGGGCAGGGGGCCGTGGTGCTGTTGATCACCGATGGCCTGGACCGCGATGCCGGCGTGGGGCTCGGGTCCGAGATGGCGCGGCTGCACCGTTCCTGCCGCCGGCTGATCTGGCTCAACCCGCTCTTGCGGTTTGCGGGTTTCGAGCCCAAGTCCGCGGGGATCAAAGCCATGCTGCCGCATGTGGACGACTTCCGCCCGGTACACAATCTCGATAGCTTGGCGGGGCTTGTGGCCGCGTTGAATGAACCATCGCGCAGATCATCGTGGGCGGCTTAGATGCACTCCCCGTCATCCTTGGCCGAGCGATGCGAGAGCCGAGGATCCAGGGCCGTAAGATGAAGGGCTGCAGAGGGACTCATATGCTGCTTGCGTCGAGATTGGCACAGCCCGCCTTCCTTCCTGCCCTGGATCCCCTGGTCAAGCCCGGGGATGACAGGAAGAGAGTCCGCCAGTGACCCCACCCACCACCCTCGATCCCCTCGATCAACTCGCCGCCTGGGCGCGTGATGGCCGCGGCGTGGCGCTCGCCACCGTCGCCGCCACCTGGGGCTCGAGCCCGCGGCCCGTCGGCAGCCACATGGCGGTGGCGGACAACGGCGAATTCGCAGGATCGGTGTCCGGCGGCTGCATCGAGGGCGCGGTGGTCGAGGCGGCGCGGGCCGCCATCGCCTCGGGCAAACCGCAAATGCTGGAATACGGCGTCACCAACGAGGCCGCCTGGGAAGTGGGCCTGGCCTGCGGCGGGCGGATCCAGGTATTCGTGCAACCCAAGCCGGTTGTGCTGGAGGAACTCCAGGCGGCGCGGGCGGCCCACCGCCTCTGCGCCGTGGTGACCGACACCCACAGCGGCGCGCAGCTCCTGGTGGACGGCGACACACTCTCGGGCGACCTGTGCCTGTCCGATGACGAAGTGATGGAAGCACGCGGGCGTATCGCCGCCGACAAATCCGGCATTGCTCCTTACGGCCACCTGGTGCGGGTCTATGCGCCGGAACCGCGCATGGTGATCGTGGGCGCGGTGCATATCGCCCAGGCGCTGGCGCCCATGGCCAAGATCGCGGGCTTCGCGGTCACCGTCATCGATCCGCGCGAGGGGTTCGCCAAATCGGGCGCGCTCGCCGGCATCGACGCCATCGTGGCCTGGCCCGACGAGGCCATGGCCGGGATCGAACCCGACGCGCGCACCGCCGTGGTGACGCTCACCCACGACCCCAAGCTGGACGATCCGGCCCTGGCGGCGGCGCTGAAGTCCGAGGCCTTCTATATCGGCGCGCTCGGCAGCAGGAAGACTCACGCCAAGCGCCTCGAGCGCCTGGCCGAAGCCGGGTTCACCGGCGACGATATCGCGCGTATCCACGGGCCGGTGGGCCTCGACATCAACGCCCTCACCCCCGCCGAGATCGCGGTTTCGATCCTGGCGCAGGTGGTGGCGGCGTTGCGACGAGAGTTGTGAACTATTGTGCCACCCTCGGGCTTGACCCGAGGGTCCAGAGCAGTAACGAAGGGGGGCTGCCGACGGACTCGGGGCTGTTGCGCAGGCTAGTGCCCGGCAATCCTGGGGTCGCGGGTGTCGCACGCCAAACGTGCGCAACCTCTTTTAAAATTGCGGGCTTTCCGCCCGCTGGCCCGAGAACGACGGTTTGAGTTTGTGATCCATGAAGTTCGGCCCGATCCCCATCGCTGAGTCCGCAGGTGCCATCCTGGGCCACACGTTGCGCGCGGGTGCGCTGGTGCTCAAGAAGGGTCACATGCTGTCCGCCGCCGACGCGGCGGCGTTGAAGGACGCGGGCCTCACCGAGGTCACCGCCGCGCGGCTCGAACCGGGCGACGCCGGCGAGGACGCGGCCGCGTCGGAGATCGCGGGGCGGCTGGCGGGCGCGGGCCTGCGGCTCACCGCCGCCCATACCGGGCGCTGCAATATCGAAGCCGCCGCCGCCGGTGTCCTGCGGGTCGATCGCGCCGTGATCGACGGCGTCAACCGCATCGACGAAGCGGTGACGGTCGCGACGCTCGCGGATTACGCTGCCGTGCAGGCCGGGCAGATCGTGGCGACGGCCAAGATCATTCCCTATGCGGTCGGCGGCCGGGTGATGGGGGC
>JAIBCD010000220.1 GCA_019694335.1 Rhodospirillaceae bacterium
TTCACCTTGTGGCCGAAGCCTGCGAGGCGCGCGCGCGCGTCTTCGAGCACGCCTTCCTCGACCGCGAGCGCGCCGCCGAACAGGAAGGCGCGCGGGCAATCGATCGCCTCCTGCGGGTCCATGCCGTAATCGAGGAGATTGGTGAGCACGTGAGTCTGGCCCACCGGCTGGAAATCGCCGCCCATGACGCCGAAGGCCAGCCAGGGCTTGCCGTCTTTCAGCGCCATCGCCGGGATGATGGTATGGAACGGGCGCTTGCCGCCCTTCAGGCCGTTGGGGTGGCGCTCGTCCAGCACGAAGCCGTGGCCGCGGTCGTGGAACAGCACGCCGCTTTGGTCCGACGCGAGGCCCGAACCCCAGCCGTGATAGATCGAGTTGATGAACGAGACCATCGTGCCCTCGGCGTCGGCGACCGCGAGGTAAGTGGTGTCGCCGGTGCGCAAGGCCGGTTGCGCGGCCCCGGCCCGGGTAAGATCGATCTGTGCCGCCAGGGATTTCCCGAAGGCCTTGTCGGTGAAATGGGCCACTGATTCATGCGAATGGTCGGGATCGGCGATCCAGCGGTTGCGCTCGATGAAGGCCAGGCGCGCGGCTTCGGCTTCCAGGTGCAGGCGTTCGGCGCTCACCGGCGCATGGTCATTGAGCGCGAAGTTCTCCAGGATGTTCAACATCAGGAGCGTGGTGACGCCCTGGCCGTTAGGCGGGATCTCGCATACCTCGACGCCGCGATAGGTGCCGCGCGCCGGCGTCACCCAGTTGCCGGCATGCGAGGCAAAGTCCTCGATCGCATGGGTGGCGCCGAGCGCCCGCAGCGAGGCGACCATATCTTCCGCGACCCAGCCTTTGTAAAAGCCGTCACGGCCATGGCGGGCGATCTCTTCCAGGGTCCGGGCGAGAGCGGGGTGCTTGAACACGACTCCGGCCCGGGGCGCTCCGCCACCCGGCAGCCAGTGCCGCGCGGCGTGGAGATTGCGCGTGAGCTTGGGGCGCCCGATCACCTCCCACTCATAGGCCACGCGCGGGCTGACCGCGAAACCGTCGCGGGCGTAGGCGATGGCGGGCGCCAGCACGGTGGCAAGGCCAAGCCGGCCGTGGCGCGCGAGCAGCGCGGCCCAGCAATCCACCGCGCCGGGGACCGTCACGGCATGCGGTGAATCCATCGGGATGCGCGGGAGCGTCTGGCCGGCGAATTGCGCCAGCGACAGGGCCTTGGGCGAACGGCCCGAGCCGTTGTAGCCCTCGATGGCGGGCGAGCCTTTCGGCGCCACCAGGCAAAAGGCGTCGCCGCCGATACCGGTGGCCATCGGCTCCACCACCGCCAACACCGCGGCGGCGGCGATGGCGCCGTCGGCGGCGGTCCCGCCCTTGCGCAGCATGTCGATGGCGGCGAGCGCCGCGAGCGGGTGTTCGCACGCCGCCATGCCGTGGGTGGCGTGCACGGTGGAACGGCCGGGAAAATGGAAATTGCGCAAGGGCGGGATCCTCGAGGATGGATCCCAAGTATATCGCGGTCCGATTGAATAGAGATATTCGCAAATGCCGGAGCCAATTTGCCGTTCAGCCGCGATTAGGGCGAGACTTCCGTCGCCGGCCGGGTCACCCTGCGCGACGTGTTGAACAACAGGATGCGCGCCGCGCCGTAACCGACAGGGCGTAAACAAGCCAGGACTGATCGGGCGCCGCAGCGCCCCGGGGGATGCCGTTGGAACTCATCTACATCTTCTTCAAATGGCTGATACTGCCGCCGGGCAGCTTGCTGGCGCTGCTGGGCGCGGGCCTGGCATGCCTGATTCTCGGCCGTCGCCGCCCGGCCGTTATCCTGATTTCGCTGGGAATTGCCGTGTTTTATGCGCTGTCCGTGCCGGCGGTTTCCAATCGCCTGATGAGATTTATCGAAGCTCCCCCAACCCCTGAAAGCACGCTCGCGTCGGCGGGAGCTGAAGCGATCGTGGTGCTGTCGGGCGGCTTCGAGCGGTACGCGCCCGAGTATGGCGCGGACGGCACGGTGGACGGCCTCACGCTGCAAAGGCTGCGATACGGCGTTCATCTCGCCCGCAAATTGGACCTGCCGATACTGGTTTCGGGCGGGCGGCCCGCCGACGCGCCGGTCTCACTCGCCGCCATGATGAAGGCCGCGCTGGAGCAGGATTTCGGCGTTCCGGTGCGCTGGTCCGAGGACAAATCCCGCGACACCTATGAGAACGCGGCTTTCAGCGCCCGGCTGCTGCGCGAAGACGGCGTCCGCCGCATCATCCTGGTCACCCACGCGTCCCATATGGCGCGCGCGGCAAAGGCGTTCGAAGCCGCCGGCCTGGAAGTGGTCGCTGCCCCCACGGTCTTCGCGCCGCCGGAGTCCGTGGACCTTCTGCCGCGCCTGTCGTCGCTCTACGACAGCTATTACGCGCTGTATGAAATGGCCGGTGCCGTCTGGTACGGATTGCGCCGCTAGAGCATGTTAGGCCGAAGTGGAGACCGATTCGGCCGCTAAACATGCGACCAAACAAAAACCTAGAGTGTGTCTCCGATTCAAAGAATCGGAAACACACTCTAGAACATCGTCACGCGCTGGGGGTCGTGTCCGCTTCGGCACGGATACCCGGCACCAATCCGCGTTCTTCCAGGGCCTTGAAGATGAACGCCGCGGCGTCTTCCGGTGTCATCACGGAGGTGTCGATGACGATTTCGGGCTTTTCGGGCGGCTCGTATGGCGAGCTGATGCCGGTGAAGTTCTGGATTTGGCCGGCGCGCGCCTTCTTGTAGAGGCCCTTCGGATCGCGGCTCTCGACCACCGCCAGCGGTGTGCTGACATAGACCTCGAGGAACTCGCCGTCCTCCAGGAGTTGGCGCGCGAGCGCGCGCTCC
>JAIBCD010000083.1 GCA_019694335.1 Rhodospirillaceae bacterium
CTTTGCGCCGCCGGGCGGTGATGGCGCCTGCGGCCGGCAAGGTGGAGCGCGTCGTGCGCCACGCAGGCGATCTCGCGTCGCCCTCCATGCCGGTGGTGCGTTTCCTGCCCGACGGGCAGATGATCGCCGTGCTCTACGTCCCCGCGCCGCGCCTTGCCCAGACGCCGGTGGGCACAAAATTGGCGGTGTTCTGTGACGGCTGCCCGGCCGACGCCAAGGCCGAGATCACCTCGATCGCCAACGAGCCCGAGTTCACGCCGCCGGTGATCTATTCCGACAACGAGCGCGCGCGTCTGGTATTCCGCGCCGAAGCCAAGCTCACCGGCTTCGCGCCGCCGCCCGGCACGCCGCTCCGGGCCGAGGTGGCCAAGTGACCGAAAACGTCATCGACGTCGCCGGACTGACCAAGAAATTCGGCGCCAAGACGGTGGTGGACGGCTTCGACATGAAGGTGCCGAAGGGCTCGATCTACGGCTTTCTCGGCCCCAACGGGTCGGGCAAGACCACCACCATCCGCATGATGTGCGGCCTCTTGAAGCCCGATGGCGGCGGCGGCACCGCGCTCGGCTACGACATCGTCACCCAGAGCCGCGAGATCAAGGCGCGCATCGGCTACATGACCCAGCGCTTCTCGCTGTACGAGGATCTGACCGTGGCCGAGAACCTGGCCTTCGTCGCGCGGCTGCATGAGATCGACGGTCTCAGAGGCCGGGTCGAGGCCGCGCTGGATGAATATGAACTGCGCCCGCGCGCGAATCAGTTGGCGGGGCAGCTTTCCGGCGGCTGGAAACAGCGCATGTCGCTGGCGGCCGCCTCGCTGCACGATCCGCAACTGTTGCTGCTCGACGAGCCCACCGCCGGGGTCGATCCCAAGGCGCGGCGCGATTTCTGGGAACGCATCCGCGACAAGGCCGACAACGGCGTCTCGGTGCTGGTGTCCACGCACTACATGGACGAAGCGGTGCAGTGCGACTACATCGCCTTCATCGCTTACGGCCGTAAGCTGATCGACGCCGCCGCCGCCGATATCCCGAAAGAGGTGGGTCTTCGCACCTGGCGCATCGAGGGCGGCAACCTGCATGAGGTCTATAAAGAACTCTCCGGAGCGCCGGGCGTGGACCAGGTGGCGCGCTTCGGCGCCGCGCTGCATGTCAGCGGCCGCGACATCGCCGCGCTGGCGCGCGCGGTGGAACCGTTCCGCGCCGACCACGAGGTGATGGAAGCCAAGACCGGGATGGAGGAGGCGTTCATCTACCTGATGGGCGGCGCCGAGGACAATTTCAAATGAAGGGCTTCAGATGAGTAAGGGGGGGCAAAAGATCTTCTCCTGGTCGCGGGTGCTGGCGGTGCTGGCCAAGGAATTCATCCAGATGCGCCGCGACCGGCTGACCTTCGCCATGATGGTCGGCATCCCGATCGCGCAACTGGTGCTGTTCGGCTACGCCATCAATACCGATCCGCGCCATCTGCCGACCTTGGTGGAAATGGGCGACGACGGGCCCGCGACCCGTGCGCTCATTCACGGCATGGCGAACTCCGGCTATTTCGACCTGCAAGGCGTGATCGGCGCGGATGGCGCGGGCACGGCGCTGGCGTCTGGGCGCACCATGTTCGTGGTCAGCATCCCCCCCTTGTTCGAGGAGAAGCTCGCGCGCGGCGAACGGCCGCAGGTGATGCTCGATATCGACGCCTCCGATCCGGTGGCGGCGGGCGCGGGGGCGGTCGCCATGCCCGGTATCGTGCAACAGGCCCTGAAACCCTACGCGGCGCCCGGGGAGGCACCGGTCGAAACCGTGATTCATCGCCGCTTCAATCCGGCAGGGCGGACGGCGGTGAATATCGTGCCCGGCCTGCTCGGCGTCATCCTCACCATGACCATGGTGCTGATCACCGCCATCGCCATCACCCGCGAGACCGAACGCGGCACGCTCGAGGCACTGCTCACGTCGCCGGCCCAGCCGGTGGAAGTGATGATCGGCAAGATCACGCCCTATGTGGCGGTCGGTTTCATCCAGACGGGGGTGATGCTGACTGGCGCGCGGCTGCTGTTCAACGTGCCGTTCCTGGGCAATCCGCTTGCGTTCCTGGCGGCGGTGTCGCTGTTCATCCTGGTCAACCTCTCGATCGGCTTTTTGTTCTCAACCATGGCGCGCACCCAGATGCAGGCCATGCAGATGACCATTTTCATTTTCCTGCCGTCGATCCTGCTGTCGGGCTTCATGTTCCCGTTCTACGGCATGCCGGTCTGGGCCCAGACCATCGGCCAAGTGCTGCCCACCACCCATTTCATCCGGGCGGTGCGGGCGGTGATGCTGAAGGGCGCCGGCCTCGGCGATGTCTGGGCCAACCTCTGGCCGCTTCTGGTCCTGCTCGGGGCGATCGCCACTTTGGCCCTGCGGCGCTACCGGCGGACCCTTGATTAATAAGGGGTTGGCCCGAGTCTGAGGGGCTAAAAGCCGCTAGGGAAATGGCCGGGGCCCGGGGTATTCTCCCGCCCTCTTTCGCCCGCGTTATTGTTTCGTCGCGTGTCCGGCCGGAAAAACCGGTGCCCACTTTTCCCGGACACGCTCCATCTCGCCTCCAGGAGCTCCCGTGACCGACCCCAAGAAAGGCTACATCACCGAAGTCCCGTACCCGAACGTCTACCACCGGGAACTCAATCCGTCGTTCCACGCCCTGGCGCTGAACGCCAATGGCCTCTCGTCGCCGTCGCGCGTGACGCCGTACACCTACCTCGAGCTCGGCTGCGCCTGGGGCCTGTCGACCCTGATCCACGCCGCCGCCAATCCGGACTCGAAGTTCGTCGGCGTCGACTTCAACGGCGAATGCATCGCCGCCGCCAACGAGATCGCCAAGGAAGCTAAACTCACCAACGTCGAATTCCTGCAGGCCGACTTCGCCGACCTGCCCGACCGCGTCATGCCCGGCTTCGACACCATCGTCATGCACGGCGTGTGGGGCTGGATCGACCAGAAGGGCCGCGACCAGATCGTTCGCATCCTCGACCGGCACCTGAAGCCGGAAGGCCACGCCTTCATCAGCTACAATGCGATGCCCGGCAACGCGCCGGTGGACGCGCTGCGCCGCCTGCTGCAGGTCGGCTTCGAGCTCGGCGCCGAGCCCCTGTTCAACAAGGTCAACGCCGGCGTCGGCATCGCCGGCCAGGTGAAAGACAATGGCGCGCGCTTCTTCGCCGCCCACCCCATGATGGCCGAGCGCATGGACCACATGATCAAGCCGGCGCCGCGCGATTACCTCGCGCATGAATACTTCAACGCCGACTGGCAGCCGTTCTATTTCACCGATGTCCAGGCCCAGCTCTCGCCGGCCGGCCTTGCCTTCGCCGGCAGCGCGCACCTGCTCGACCTGATCGACGACGCGCAGCTGCCCGAAGCCGCGCGCAATCACATCGCCGGGGCGCCCACCATCGGTACGCGCGAGACCTTGCGCGACTTCTATATCAACACGCTGTTCCGCCGCGACCTGTGGCGCCGGGGCCAGGTGGCCCAGACCAAGGACTCGCAGGACGCGCTGATGACCACCAAGTTCGTGATCGGGCAGGGGGTCGAGCATTTCGACCGTATCGCGGGGCATGCGATGCTCGGCGAAGTGCGGCCCAAGGCCGACCCCGGCCGCGCGGTGGTGGCGGTGCTGGAAAGCGGCCCCAAGACCGCGGTCGAAGTCTCCCAGGATTCGGCGCTCGCGGGCGTGGAGCTGGGCGTGATCCTCGAGACCATGATGGTGCTCGCGGCCGTGGGCGCGGCCGAACCGATCCTGCCGGAAGCCGGTTTCGCCGCGCGCAAGGAAAGCTGCAAGCGCCTGAACATGGCGCTGGCGCAACGCACTCTGTCGGCCGCCAAGACCGGGGGCCGCGAATGGCAGTCCCTGGCCTCGCCGGTGACCGGCGGCGGCGTCGCCACCAACGCCGTGATCCAGGCGTTCATCCTGGCCGGCCATCAAGGCGTCGAGCCGATGGCCTTCGCGGCGAGCTTTGCCCCGGACGACGCGCCGGCCGCCGACGTGCAGGAACATATCCGCAAGCTCTATGAGGTTTTCGAGCGGGAATCCGGCACGACCTTTGGTAACCTGGGGATCGTCTAAAGGGTAACCGGGGGCTCCGAACCAGGCTATGGCGTCGGGGAAAGCTAAAAATCTTAAACGCCTGAATCTCGCACTCCAGGGCGGGGGCGCCCACGGCGCCTTCACCTGGGGTGTGCTCGACCGCTTGATGCGCGACGGGCGCATCTTCATCGACGGCATCAGCGGCACCAGCGCCGGCGCCATGAACGGCGTGGTGTTCACCGACGGCTTCATCAAGGCCGGCCGCCAGGGCGCCATCGACAGCCTCCATACCTTCTGGAAGGCGGTCAGCGACCGCGCTTTTGTTCCTACCGGCATGATGGGGTTCATGCCGGGTTTCCCGCAGAGCGACGAACGCTGGAACGTGGACAATTCGCCGGCCTTCATGTGGGCGGACGCCATCACCCGCATGTTCTCGCCTTATCAGGTCAATCCCCTCAACCTGAATCCGCTGCGCGACATCCTGAGCGAACAGGTCGACTTCGCCGCGCTCAGAAAGCGAAAAGACATCAAGCTGTTCGTCTCGGCCACCAATGTGCGCACGTGCAAGCTCAAGGTGTTTGAAACCGCCGAGATGAGCGTGGACGCGCTGCTCGCGTCCGCCTGCCTGCCCTTGATGTTCCAGGCGGTGGAGATCGACGGCGAGCCCTACTGGGACGGCGGTTACCTCGCCAATCCCGCCATCGCGCCGCTGATCCATCGCTGCGTCAGCAAGGACGTGATGATCGTGCAGGTCAACCCGATGAAGCGCCCGAGCGCCCCCACCAGCGCGCGCGAGATCCTGAACCGCATCAACGAGGTCAGCTTCAACGCCACCTTGATCCGCGAGATGAACGGGATCGCCACGATCTCCAAGCTGATCGACGAGGGCAAGCTGAAGGACACGCCCTTCCACCAGGTCAACTTCCACATGATCGCGGCCGAGGAGGAGATGAGTCACCTTGGCGCTTCCTCCAAGTTCAACGCCGATTGGGAATTCCTGCGCTATCTCTATGACCTCGGAGTGTCGTCGGCGGACAAATGGCTGACCGAGAACTTCGATCGCATCCAGGTGGAATCGACCCTGGATATGATGGAGACCTATAACTGACCTGGTTTGGGATTGGGGGGCGATACCATGAACCATGAAGAACTCGCCGCGCTGATGTCTCATCGCCGCACGGTGGCGCCGGGCGAGGTGATTTTTCTCGAGGGGCAGCCCGCCGACAACGCCTATGTCATCCTGAAGGGCGAGGTGCAGGTGACCGTCGATGACGCTCATGGAAATACGGTCGTCATCAACCGCATGCCGGCCGGCGAGCTATTCGGCGAAATCGCGCTGGTCGAAGGCACGGGCCTGCGCACCGCCACCGCCGTATCCAAGGAAGGGTGCGAGCTGCTGGAGATCGAGAAGGGCGTGTTCGCCAAACGCCTGGCTGGTGCCGATCCCTTGCTGCGGTTCGTGATCGCGCACCTGGCCAAACGCGTGGTGATGTGGACGGACAGGGTTAGAACCGCGTGAGCGAAGCGGCGATCCTGGCCGAAGCCACCCGCCTCGAACACGGCGGCGACCTGCTGGCGGCTTATGACGCGGTCGCGGCCGGCCTCGCGGTGGAGCCCGCGAGCCTGGCACTCCGCCACCGGGCCGTCCTCCTGCTGGCGCGCTCGGGCGCGCAAGCTCAGGCGCAGCGGGAATACTTGCGCCTCGGTCTCGACGCCGTGCACGACCATGTCGACATCATGTCCCTCGGTGGGCGGCTTCTGAAGGATCTGGCGTTCGCGGCCAGCGGCGATGCGCGGCGCGCGTTGGCCCGCGCGGCGGCGGAAAAATATGCCGAAGCCTATGCCTTGCACCGCGACTACTACCCCGGCATCAACCTCGCGACCCTGGCGTTGATCGCGGGCGACGCGCCCCGCTCCTCAAGCGTGGCGCGCGCGGTGCTTGAGGGGCTGCCGAGCACGGGTGACGATGCCTACTACCGCGCCGCGACGCGCGCGGAAGCCTGTTTCCTTCTGGGGCGGCTGGACGAAGCGGAAGCCGCGCTCGCGGCGGCGCTCGCGCTCGACCCCGGCAATCACACCGCCCATGCCAGCACCCTGCGCCAGCTCGACGCCATTTGCGGCGCGCTGCAGATCGACCGTGCCTGGCTGGAACGCCACAGTCCTCCCGCGCCCGTTGTCTACTGCGGCCACATCTTCCAAACACTCGCGCCGGAAGCCTTGCAGCGCCTGTCCGCGGACATCGCCGCCGCCTTGGGGCGTCTCAAGCCGGGCGCGGCATTCGGCGCGCTGGCGGCCGGCGCCGATATCATGGTGGCGGAAGCGGCGTTGGCCCGGGGCGCGGAACTGCATGTCGTCCTGCCCATGGATGAAAAGACCTTCCTTGCGCGCTCGGTGACGCCGTCCGGTGCGGAATGGATGACCCGCTACCAGGCCTGCAAGCAGCGCGCGGCTACCTTCCGCGTCGCCAGCCGCGAGAACGACTTCGACGACGACGCGGTGTTCGTGTTCGGATCGGAACTGGCCATGGGCCTCGCCATCCGCCACGGCGACGCCTTGCGCAGCCGTGCGGCGCAACTGGCGGTCTGGGACGGCGTGGCAAGCGGAGGCGTTGCCGGGACCGGCGCCGATGTCCGGCGCTGGGCCGCCACCAAACGGCGGCAGGAAATCGTGGCGTTGCCGCCGCGTTCGCCGGCCGCGCGCGTCACGGCGGCCGCGGCCGCCGCGCCGCGCAAGCTGAAGGCCGAGATGTTCGCCGACGTGCGCGGCTTTTCGCGCCTGGCCGAAAGCGAGATCCGGCCGTTTGTCACCGGCATCAAGGCGCCACTCGCCCGTGCCCTCAAGGACTCCGGCGTGCGGCTCGATCTGGTGGCGACCTGGGGCGACGGTTTGCACATGGTCTGCGCGTCGGTGGCCGAGGCCGCGACGGCCGCGCTGGCGCTCCAGGCCGGGTTCGCGGGGATCGATCTCGCCGCGTCCGGCTTGCCGCCGCACCTGGCGCTGCGGATCGGCGGGCACTTTGGGCCGGTGGCGGAGGAAACCGATCCGTTCATGGAACGGCGGAGTTTCTATGGCACGCACGTCACCATCGCGGCCCGCATCGAGCCGGTGGCGGTGCCGGGTTCGGTCTACATCAGCGAACCATTCGCGGCCTTGCTGGCGCTCGAGGCGCCGGGCCGGTTCGCCACCGACTATGTCGGGCAGACCGAATTGCCGAAAGGCTTCGGCACCATGCGGCTGTTCTCGCTGCGCCACGCCGACGCACGGGGTTGAGCGCGCGTCCGCCGCCCTTCGTGCATTGAGCCGAAGCAGCCCGGGTGCTCCTGCTCGCGGGCATGCCAGGCCGGCGTTTGGAATCGTCCCGGCTGCCGCCGACGTTGCCGATCGCGCTGGCTCGAAGCTGTACCGACGGCGATGAACCGGAGCAGGCCTGGAGGTCCATGGTCATGAAGAAAGGGGCCATGGTCGCCCACGGCCCCTTGTGATCAGAGCGGCCCTTGGCCCGCTTTGCCGTCCGGCGGGCGGCGCATGTGGGTGGCCTGTTCATAAGCATAGCCGAGGCTCAGCAACGTCTGCTCCGACCACTTGGGTCCGATGAACGAGATCCCCACCGGCAGGCCCGAGACAGCGCCCATGGGCACTGTCAGGTGCGGATAGCCGGCGACGGCGGGAATTCCCGCGGCCGACGGGCCGCCGGCGCCGTTGCGCAGGTGCGTGGCGGTGTCGATCAGGCCGGCGGGCTCGCCGGTCGGCTGCACCAGCGCGACCACGTTGTTCTCGGTGAGCAATTTGTCGATGCCTTCGGGGCCGCGCGTACGCTGGGCGGCTTCCTTGAGTTTCACGTAATCGGGATCGTCGAAACCCGTGGTGACCACGGATTTTTCCCAGATTTCATGGCCGAACAGCACGTTTTCCTTGGGTTCGGCTTTGCTGAAGGCGAGCAGGTCGGCGAGGTTGCGGGTCTTCACGGCCGGCGGCGTCTTGGCGAGATAGGCGTTCAAGTCTTCCTTGAAATCGGTCTCCAGGATGTTGCCCTTGTAGGCCGAGAGATCCTCGAAGCTGAAGTCATTGATCTCGACCAGGTCCGCGCCCTGGGCCTTCAAGGCTTCGAGCGCCTTTTCGAACACCGCCTGGGTTTCCGGGGTATAGCCCTTCTGGAAGCGCATCACGCCGATGCGGGCCCCTTTGAGCGAGTTCTTGTCGAGGCCTTTCACGTAGTCGGTCTTATGAGCGTCGGCTTCGGCGGTCTGCGGATCGGAGGCGTCGCTGCCGGCCATATAGGTGAGCAGCACGGCCGTGTCGGCCACGGTGCGGGTCATGGGGCCCGCGGTGTCCTGGTTGTGGCTGATGGGAATGATGCCGGTGCGCGCGACCAGGGCGATGGTCGGCTTGATGCCGACCAGTCCATTCATGCCGGCCGGGCAGGTGACCGAGCCGGAGGTTTCCGTGCCGATGGTGAGCGCGGCCAGGCTGAGCGCGCCGGCGGCGCCGGAACCGGAGGAGGAGCCGCAGGCGGTGCGGCGCGGGTCGTACGGATTGCGCGTCAGCCCGCCCATGCCGCTCCAGCCGCTGGTGGACCAGGTGGAACGGTAGTTGGCCCATTCCGAGAGATTGGTCTTGCCGAGGATCACCGCGCCCGCTTCCACCAGACGGTGGACCATGGGCGCGTCCTGCGCGGCGATATTGTCCTTGAGCGCGATCGAGCCGGCGGTGGTGGCCATGCCGGCGAAGTCGATGTTGTCCTTGATCAGGATCGGGATGCCGTCGAGCGGCGAGAGCAGCTTGCCGGCCTTGCGGCGCGCGTCCGAGGCCTTGGCGGCATCCAATGCCTTGGGATTGATGGCCAGGACCGACTTGGTGACCTTGTCCTCGGTCTTGATGCGGTCGAGATAGGCCTGGGTGAGCTGGGCCGAGGTCACTTTCCCGGCGGCCAGATCGGCGTTGAGATCGTTCACGGATTTTTCGGCCACCGCGTACGGCTTGGAACAGCCCGCGAGCGCCAGCCCCATCAGCGCCGCCGCGACTTTAACCTTGGTATTCATCAGAAGCCCCTTGCTGCAATGCGTCTCTGGAGGCGTGATTTGAAATCACGCATCCAGGTTTATGTTTGGCCGCATTGCAGCATAGATTCGTGACGGGCGGGAAGGGGCCTTGGATGGTGTTACTGGGAGTCAGGAGACGCCGGCGGATTCGTGAGTGTATCCCGGTCGGTGCCGGCGCGGCTGGCTCCGCAAAACAAAAGGCCCCTCGCGCGCGGCGAGGGGCCTTTTTTCATCTATGAGGCGAATGAAGCCTACTTCCTCTTCATCAGATCCTTGGCTTCGGTGTCGCTGATATCGACGATCTTGTCGATCTTGCACACCGCACCCGGGGTGACGTTCGAGATCAGCGTGTCCGAGGTGCACAGCTCGTTGTAACTCGATTGATGCGAGAAGCCTTTGTACTCGATGCCGTTGCACGGGCCGGCCAGGTCCATGCGCTTGTACTTGGTGTTGCCGGCTTTCATGTGGATCAGCACGGTGGTCTCGTTGATCACCGGCGTATCGCCCATGGACATCAGGTTGATGCAGGTGAGCGGCTTGCCGTCGGCGCCGTCACGGGCCATGGCGGGCACGCCGAGCGACGCCATGGCGAAGGCGGCGATGGAAATCTTGGCGATCAGCTTCATGGGGTTCTCCTGGAGTAACAACGTTCGTGAAAAGGGGACGCCATATAGAGTGAGTTTATTCCGCTTTCGCGCGCTTCCGGGGGGCCTTGGTACACCCGCGGTATGTCAACAATCAGGCATGCCCACCGGAACCGGCCAGGATGGGGTGGTGTGGCGCCCTCTCCCGGACTCTATAGACGGCCTGCCTTCACGAATCTTGCGTTGCTATTTTTATAATTCATCTCAATAGATTGTGAAATCCCGCCGGGACGCTGGAACCCCCTCCGAGGGGCCGCCTTGGAACACCAGGCCGCCCATGCAACGCCGAGTTGCTCACCGCGAGGTTTTCCATTCGGCCTGGAATTCTCGCGCCCTGCACCCCCTGTATTCCGAACATCCGAGTCAAAGCCTGCGTTGGCTGGCCGATGTCGCCACCGGGGCGTGCGTCCGGGCCGTGGCCGCACGGGCGGAAGTCCTTGAAGTCCCCGCGGAATAGGTAATTTTCCCGCGGCTTTTTTGAGCGCCTTTTTAGGCTATCCTGCCCCCCGCCAAGAGCGGGGCCGCACACCCCCGCGGTTACGGGGGTCAGTCGTCCATGCTTGCTCAATCCGAGGTCAAGGCGCTCGCGCGCGAGATATTCGATCAGCACGAACGCCGCGAAATCTTCAAAGCCATCCCCGACCGCATCCCCACGGTCGACGATGCCCACGACATCCAGGACGCCTATGTCGCGCTGCTGTGCCAGCGGTTCAACACCACGGTCGGCGGCTACAAGATCGCGCTGTCGTCGAAACAGACCCGCGACTGGCTCGGCATCCATGAACCCGCCGCCGGCCAGGTGCTCGCCAACCGCATCCACCAATCGCCGCACACCGTGCGCGTGGCGGACTACGTGCGCTTTTGCTGCGAGCTGGAAACCTGCGTGGTGCTGGACAAGGACATGGCCGGCCCGGTCACGGTCGAGGACGTGCGGCGCAACCTGCGCTCGGTCCACAGCTCCTATGAATTGATCGAGGACCGTGCCGCCGATCTCACCAAAATGGACGCCAAATCGCTGGCCTCCGACAATTCCTGGAACGCCGGCATCGTGATCGGCCCGCCCGCGCCGGTGGATCTCGACCTTTATCATCGCGCCGGCGCCCTCAAGGTCAACGGCGTCGAGGTCGCGCGCGGCACGACCGCCGAAACCATCGGCGGCGACCCGCTGGCCGTGGTGGTGTGGCTCGCCGGACATTTCGGCAAGCGTGGCCAGGTGATCAAGGCCGGCTACCCGATCATCACCGGCTCGATCGTCAAAAGCCAATTCTACGGCGCCGGCCATACGCTCGAGTTCGCCATGGACGGCATGCCGCCCGTCGTACTCCACCTGGTGTGAGGATCATCATGCGCCCAACCTTTGGTGTTCTGCTTGCATTGGCGTTGTCGTTCGGCCCGGTCTCAATCCTTGAATCACGGGGGGCCGACGCTCCAGTCACCAATCCCAAGTACCTGTGGGATCTCACCGAGCTGTATCCCAACGAAACCGCCTGGGAAGCCGACCGCAAGGCG
Organism: Rhodospirillaceae bacterium; assembly: GCA_019694335.1. Taxonomy (GTDB): domain Bacteria; phylum Pseudomonadota; class Alphaproteobacteria; order Rhodospirillales; family Rhodospirillaceae; genus SHVO01. Next base: position 11,255 of record JAIBCD010000083.1, read on the forward strand.
GTGATCGACGCGCTGCCCGGGCTCGCCGCCTACAAGGGCACGCTCGGCAAGGACGCCGCGACCATGGCCAAGGCGCTGCAGGCGATCTACGACGTCAACAAGCGCCTCGACCGGTTGGACACCTACGCCGGCCTCAAGCAGGACGAGGACACGCGCATCGGCGCCAACCAGCAGCTCGCGCAAAAGGCGGATTTGCTGCGCACCGAATTCGACAAGGCCACCTCCTACCTGAACCCCGAGCTGGTGTCCCTGGGCCGCGCCAAGGTCGAGGAGTTCATCTCGGCTGAACCGAAGCTCAAGACCTACACCTACCGCCTGCGCAACACGATCCGGCGCGCGGAACACACCCTGGGTGACGAGGCCGAGAGCGTGCTGGCGGCGTCCAGCTCGGCGGCCAACGCCACCGATACGGTCTACGCGCTGCTCGCCAATGCCGACATCCCATGGCCGACGGTGACGCTCGCCGACGGCTCCACCAGGCGCCTGGACAGCCAGGGGTACGCCGCCACCCGCGACGTGCAGAACCGCGACGACCGCAAGAAGGTGTTCGACGCCTTCTTCGGCACCTGGACCAAGTACCGGAACAGCGTCGGCGCCAGCTTGAACGGCAGCATCCAGGCCCAGATCTTCAAGGCCAAGGCGCGGCACTACGACACCGGCCTCGCCGCCGCGCTCGCCGCCAACAACGTGCCCGATACGGTCTACCGGACGCTGGTGCAGGAAACCAATGCCGCGCTGCCGGTGATGTTCCGTTACTACGGCATCCGCAAGCGCCTCTTGAAGGTCGACCAGCTGCGCTACTACGACATGTACGTGCCGCTGGTGAGCAGCAAAGTGCCGTTTTCGCCCGAGGCCGGGCAGAAACTGGTGCTGGATGCCGTGGCGCCGCTGGGCTCCGACTACGTCAACACGCTGGCCAAGAGTTTCAATTCACGCTGGGTGCATCTCTATCCGCAACCCGGCAAGCGCTCGGGCGCCTACATGAATCCTGGCGCCTACGACGTGCACCCCTATCTGCTGATCAACTACACCGACGACTACGACGGCGTCTCCACGGTCGCGCATGAATGGGGCCACGCCATGCACAGCGTGCTGGCCAACCGCGCGCAGCCTTACGAAACCGCGGACTATCCCATCTTCCTGGCCGAGATCGCCTCGACCACCAACGAGATGCTGCTCCAGGACTATGTGATCGCCCACGCCAAGACGCCGGAGGAGAAGCTCTATTATCTCAACGAGGCGCTCGAGCTGATCCGCGGCACCTTCTACCGCCAGACCATGTTCGCCGAGTTCGAGCTCAAGACCCACGAAGCCGCCGAGAAGGGCGAGCCGCTCACGGGTGAAGTGTTCGACAAGATCTACCTCGATCTGCTCAAGCGCTATTTCGGCGACGCCCAGGGCGTGGTGAAGATCGACGACGCCTATGCCTCCGAATGGGCCTACATCCCGCACTTCTACAACGACTTCTACGTCTACCAGTACTCGACCTCGATCGCCGCCGCGGCCTACTTCGCCAAGCAGGTGCAGGCCGGCGGCGCCAAGGGCCGTGACAACTATTTGAACGTGCTCAAGGCCGGTGGATCGGACTACCCCACTGAGATATTGAAGCGCGCGGGGCTGGACCTCTCGGATCCGGCGCCGTACCGGGCGCTGGTGACGCGCACCGCCGAGATCATCGACCAGATGGATGCGTTGACACGCGGGAAATAGGAGCATTTCAGGAAAAGTGGAGACCGGTTTTCCGTCGAAATGCGACCAAAGCAGATCACTCGCGTTAACGTGAAGACAACCAGGCTCGCGTAGGAAAACGGAACGCGTAACGTTAAGCCACGAGAGCCTTCAGGAGACTCCTATCCGTTCCATTCCCGCCATCGCGCTGCTGCTGCTGACCGCGCCGGCTTTCGCCGCGATGACAGCCGATGGCGAGGACGTCGAGCCGCCGGTCATGGCCGAGCAGTCATGCCATGAGCGGCCGTACTCGGTGCTGATCACCGTGCAGAACGTGAAGGAAGGCAAAGGCCTGATCACCGCCGACATGCACGACAACAACCCGGAGCGCTGGCTCAAGGGCGGCCAGCACCTGGTGCGCGTGCGCGTGTCCGCCGTGAAGGGCGAAACCAAGGTATGCGTGCCGGTGGCCGAGCCCGGCACCTACGCCATCGCCATCTACCACGACAAGAACGCCAACCGGCACTTCGACAAGAACTTCCTCGGGCTGCCGTCGGAGCCTTACGGCATTTCCAACAATCCGCCGATCAACTTCGGTCCGCCCAGCCTGGAAGAGTCCGCCTTCAAGGTGGAGGGCAAGCTGGTGCCGATCACCATCCGGCTGAGGCCGTAATCACATCCCCAACCGCTGCAATCCCACGATCGGATAGACGCCCCTGATCCTGGCGCGTTCGAACGTATGCCTGGCGCGCGGGGACAGCGTGTTCACGCGCACCTGCGCGCCCGTTCCCGCAAGGCTGCCCACGGCGAACCCGGCGCCTTTATCCACCACCACGTCGGCGGCGCCGTCGAGGGTGCGTGAGGGGCTGACGTACAGCATGTCGCCGGCGTCGAAGCGCGGGCTCATGCTCGTGTCCGGCATTAGCAGCGCGAAGGCCAGGGGATCGTCGGCGAGGAACGGCGGACGCGGGGCCTTCAGAGGCGCGCGCGTGAAATCGCCCGCGGCCACGTCGATGCCTTGGCTCGTGGCCATCACCACCGGCAGTTCGGCGAGGCTGGCGCGTGACAGGCCCACCGGGCCGCTGGCCTTGATCTCGGCGAGCAGGGGTTTGGCTTCGGGGGCGAGTTCCAGGATGCCGCGTTCGAACACCGGTATCGCGGGCGCGAGCGCCGCGACCGCCGCCGGGTCCAAGGTCGCGACCGGGCGGCCATGCAGTAATGTGAAAGTTTCGGCCATCAGCGCCAGCATGGTGCGGCTGGAAAGGGTGTGGCCGACGTCCTTGTTCATGAAACGGTTGAGCGTGGACGGCGTCAGGCCGGCCGCGCGCGCGAGGCCGCTGGCGGTGAGGCCGGTCAGCGTCATCATCGCCCGCACCAGGCGGCGCGTGTCGTCCTGGTGCGCGGCGAGGTCGCTGAAGGGGTCGCGGTTACCGTCCATGGCTCCGGCGGATTTGCGAATAAAAGCGCATTGGCAGCGCAGCCTATGCGTCGATCGTATTAAAAAATGATCTAGAGCCGCGATCTTACGGAGGATCCACCAGCCCT
>JAIBCD010000084.1 GCA_019694335.1 Rhodospirillaceae bacterium
CAGGCGTGGCGGGTTCGCCGGGCGCCGCGCTGGCGGCGAGGCCCGGGAAGGGACGGGGTGTGGTGGCGCCCGCGTCGGCGTCGGCGCCTTGCGCGATCACGCAGCCGATCAGGCAGATGATGCCGACCCCGGCGACTCCCATCACCGAGACGTTGCCGCCCCGGATATTGAGGCCCAGCAGGCGCGAAATGCGATGCTTGAGTACGCCGCCGCTCGCGGCCAGCACCAGCGTGGACTCTACGGTCACGGGCGCGCGCCATTCCTCCAGGCTGGCCAGGGCGCGGGCATAACCCACGGCGTCGCCGCTGGTGGCCACCGCCACGTCGTCGCAGCAATGCTCGCGTTCGACCCGGATGCGGCGGCTGATCCACCACACCGCCGGGTGATAGAACAGCGCGGTCTCGACCGCCATTTGCAGAAGGTTGGCGAGAACGTCGAAGCGCCGGATATGGGCGAGTTCGTGCACGATCACGGCTTCGAGCTGGGCGGCGGACAGGCCGACCACCGCCGACGCCGGGATCAGCACCACCGGGCGCAGCCATCCGACCACCGCCGGCGCGTTGACCAACGCCGACTGCAGGAACACGACCGGGCGGGAAATCCCGAGTTGAGTCTTGAGACGCGCGAACCGGTCGCGCAGCGCGGGCGGCAGGCCGGAGGTTTCGCGGGTGCGCAGCGAATGCGCCACATACCAGCCGCCGGCGACGCGCAAGGACAAAGCGGCCACGCCCGCGAACCACACCACCACCAGCCAGTGCAGCCAGGGCGAGGCGGAGGCGGAGTCCTCGGCGGAAACAGCATGCATGACGTCGCCGGCGATATCGGCGCCGAGCTGCACGGGGTCGACCGCCGCGCTGCCGCTCAAGGCCACGAAGGTCGCGACCGGCGCGGCCGCCATGGCGGCGAGGGTGGCGAAGGCAAGGTTATAACGCCCGGCGGCGGTGCGGCAGAACGGCACCACCGCCTGGAACAGGAGCGCGAGCGCGAGGCCCTGCCAGAGAAAATGAATCAGCGTCCATCCCAGGGTTTGGATCGCGTCGGCGGACAGCCAGGCAAACAAATCCAGGGAGGGCACGGTCATTTGCTCTTCCTTTCATGGGCGTCGAGGATACGGCGGATTTCGTCGATCTCCTCCTGCGAGGTGCGCTTGCCGGCGAGCGCGTGCATCACCAGTTCGCTGGCCGATCCGGCGAAGGCGCGCTGCATCAGGTCGCCGACCAGCTGGCGCTTGGTTTTGTCTTCCTGCTGGAACGCTTCGTAGACATGGGCGCGCTGGTCGCTGTTGCGCCGCACCGATCCCTTGGCGGTCATGATCTGCAGGAACTTGAGCACGCCCGTATAGCCGATCGGCTTGGTCTTGCTCAGGATGTCGTGCACTTCACGTACGGTTGAGGGACCGCGTTCCCAGAGAATTCCCAGGATGGAAAGCTCCGTCGGGGTCGGCTTTGGCGGGGTGGGTTTGGGGGGCGATTCTGTTTTCATGCCCCCGGTGTACTACGAACCCATTCGTAAGATCAACGATAATTTTCGTAGTCACGGGCCGCGGGCGGCGGCGAGGCCGCCCCGAAAGTGCTGGAAAAACGACGGTCCGGCGTTCTTGATGCCCGGCTCAATCGCCCTGTAGGGTCCGCCTTTCCGCCGGCCGTTCTTCGTAGATCGTCACCGCAGACCACATCGGGAGAGGTTCGATGCCCAAGCGCGCCGCCAAAATCACGCCATTCCTCTGGTATGTGAACGAGGCCGAGGAAGCGGCGAAGTTCTATGTGTCGCTGTTCCCCAAATCCAGGATCCGCCGCGTCTGGGCGGTGCAGACCGACAACCCGAGCGGCAAGGCCGGCAAGGTGAAGGTGGTGGAGTTCACTTTGAACGGCCAGCCATTCAGCGCCATGAGCGCGGGGCCGCTCGATCCCTTCAACCACGCCGTCTCCTTCATGGTGAGCTGCGAGACCCAGAAGGAGATCGATCGCTTGTGGTCCAGGATCAAGAAACATGGCGGGGAGGAGCAGCAGTGCGGCTGGATCAGGGACCGCTATGGGCTGTGCTGGCAGATCGTTCCCGCGACCTTGAACGACATGATGGCCGATCCCGACACGGCCAAGGCCAAGCGCACCGCCAAGGCGATGATGAGCATGGTGAAGTTCAACATCGCCAAGCTGAAGAAGGCGCACGCCGGTAAATAGCTGGTTGCGGTCCGAATCAAGTTCGCGCCGGAGGCGCGCGCAAACAAGTGCCGGAGGCGTGCCCAATCAAAAAGTGAGTCATTTGCGCCACACTTTTGGACTCCCGCGCGAAAAAATGAATCCGCGCGACTCTGCCTGCGTTGACCGCGCGACTCGGCCGTGATTCTCTGAGTCCAGCACGCGGTAAACGCGCGCGACTTGTACAAAAGCGGCCGTCCGCCGCTCGTGGAGTAGGGCGGCCTTCCGCCGCCGGTCCGGAGTTATCGATTGTGAACGCCGCCCAGGATCTCAGCCGCCGTGCGCGACAAGTGGTCTCGCTGAAAGCGAGCCAGATCATCGTGCCCCTGATGGGGGCGGCGATCATGACCTACTTCGGCTATCACGCCGTGCAAGGCGATCGTGGGCTGATCGCCTGGTGGAACCTGCGCTACGAGATCGACAAGGCCGATGCGCAGCTCGGCATCGTCTCCGCCGAGAAGCAGGCGCTGGAACGGCGCGTGGCGCTCCTGCGTCCGCAAAGCCTCGACACCGACATGCTGGCCGAACGCGCCCAGCTCATGCTCGGCGGCGTGCAGGGCGACGACCTGATCGTACCCGACCCGACTTACAAGAAACCCGTCCAACCGGACGGCCAATAAACCGCGCCCGGCGCGCCCTCCCGAGTCTTGCGACTATTTACATAGCTGACAATATATTTACCGTATTGCAGCATGGCCGTTGAAGATTCCAGCGCGGCTAGAATCATCGTCATATTTCAGCGACTTACCAGACGCCTCCAGAATCTCATAGCACCTGCAAATACTTAGCGGAATCCAACGCTTGCCTTCGGTGGTGGCGCTTTTGCACACTCACACCTCGAACCGGTGCGGTTATCAACAAGCCGGACTTTTATATCGGGGAGGGACCATGGCGACCAAAAAGGCGGCCACGAAAGGCGCGCAGACCCACGGCAATTCAGGCGCCACCAACGCGCAGCTGATCGAGTTCTATCGCCAGATGCTCCTGATCCGCCGCTTCGAGGAGCGCGCCGGGCAGCTGTACGGCATGGGGCTCATCGGCGGGTTCTGCCACCTTTATATCGGCCAGGAAGCCGTGGTCGTCGGCCTCACCGCCTGCGCCAACAAACAAGACACCGTGGTCACCAGTTACCGCGATCACGGCCACATGCTGGCTTGCGGCATGGACCCGAAGGGCGTGATGGCCGAACTCACCGGCCGCGCCACCGGCTACTCCAAGGGCAAGGGCGGCTCGATGCATATGTTCAGCCGCGAGAAAGGTTTCTTCGGCGGCCACGGCATCGTCGGTGCCCAGATCCCCATCGGCGCCGGCCTCGCCTTCGCCCATAAATACAAAGCGGACGGCGGCATGAGCTTCGCCTACATGGGCGACGGCGCCATCAACCAGGGCCAGATCTATGAGTCCTTCAACATGGCGGCGCTCTGGAAGCTGCCGGTCCTGTTCGTGGTCGAGAACAACAAGTACGGCATGGGCACCTCGGTCGAGCGCGCCTCGGCCTCGCCGGACCTCGCCGCCCGCGGCGAGCCGTGGAAGATCAAGAACATGACCGTCGACGGCATGGATGCGCTGTCGGTCTACGAAGCCGGCCTTGAAGCCTGCTCCTACATCCGCGCCGGCAATGGCCCGGTGTTGATGGAAGTGAAGACCTATAGATATCGCGGCCACTCCATGTCCGACCCGGCCAAATACCGCACCAAGGAAGAGCTGGAGAAGATGCGCTCCGAACACGACCCCATCGACGCCCTGCGCCACCTGCTGCTCAGCCAGAAGCTGATGGACGAGGACGCCTTCAAGGCGCTCGACAAGGATATCAAGGACATCGTGCTGGAAGCCGCCGAGTTCGCCCAGACCAGCCCCGAACCCGATCCGTCCGAGCTTTGGACCGACATCGTGGTCGCGGCTTAAGGGGAGGGCACAGATATGAGCACGCAGATCCTGATGCCCGCGCTGTCGCCCACCATGACCGAAGGCAAGCTCGCCAAATGGCTGGTGAAGGAAGGCGACAAGATCACCAGCGGCAAAGTCCTGGCCGAGATCGAGACCGACAAGGCCACCATGGAAATGGAAGCGGTCGATGACGGTGTCATCGGGAAGATCCTGATCCCCGAAGGCACCGAGAAGGTGCAGGTCAACGAACCCATCGCCGTGCTGCTCGGCGAAGGCGAAAAGGCGTCCGACATCTCCGCTGCGCCGGCTGCCAAAGCCGCCGCTCCGGCGGAAGCTAAAGCGCCGGGCGCTCCCGCGCCGGCGGCTCCGAAACCCGCCGCTACCGCGTCCGCGCCGGAACCTGCCGCTGAAGGCGGCAAAACACAGACCGTGCGCGAAGCCTTGCGCGACGCCATGGCCGAGGAAATGCGCCGCGACCAGAGCGTCTATCTGATGGGCGAGGAGGTCGCCGAGTACCAGGGCGCCTATAAGGTGTCGCAAGGGTTGCTCGACGAGTTCGGCAAGAAGCGCGTCATCGACACCCCGATCACCGAGCACGGCTTCGCCGGCCTCGCGGTGGGCGCGGCGTTCGGCGGCCTGAAGCCAATCGTCGAATTCATGACCTTCAACTTCGCCATGCAGGCCATCGACCAGATCATCAACTCGGCCGCCAAGACGCTGTACATGTCGGGCGGCCAGATGGGGTGCCCGATCGTGTTCCGCGGCCCCAACGGCGCCGCGGCGCGCGTCGCCGCCCAGCACTCCCAGTGCTACGCCAGCTGGTACGCCCATGTGCCGGGCCTGAAGGTTGTTGCCCCCTGGTCGGCGGCGGACGCGAAGGGCCTGCTCAAGGCCGCGATCCGCGACCCGAACCCGATCATCTTCCTGGAACACGAAATCCTCTACGGCCAGAGCTTCCAGGTGCCGGAAAACGACGACTTCGTTCTGCCCATCGGCAAGGCCAAGGTCGAGAAGTCGGGCAGCCACGTCACCATCGTCGCGTTCTCGATCATGGTCGGCAAAGCCCTGAAAGCCGCCGAGGCGCTCGCCGCCGAAGGCATCGACGCCGAGGTCATCAACCTGCGTTCGATCCGCCCGCTCGACATCGACACCATCATCGCCTCGGTGCAGAAGACCAACCGCTTGGTCACCTGCGAGGAAGGCTGGGCGTTCTCCGGCATCGGTTCGGAGATCGCGGCCCTGATCATGGAACAGGCTTTCGATCATTTGGATGCGCCGGTCGCCCGCGTCGCGGGCAAGGACGTGCCCATGCCTTATGCCGCCAACCTGGAGACCCTCGCGCTGCCGCAGGTCGCGGACATCGTCGAGGCCGCCAAGTCGGTCTGCTACCGGTAAGGGACACACATCATGCCCACACAAATCCTGATGCCCGCGCTGTCGCCGACCATGACGGAAGGCAAGCTGGCCAAGTGGATCAAGAAGGAAGGCGATAGCGTCAAAAGCGGCGACGTGATCGCGGAAATCGAGACCGACAAGGCGACCATGGAAATGGAAGCCGTGGACGAGGGGAAGATCGGCAAGATCCTGATCCCCGAAGGCACCGAAAAGGTGCAGGTCAACGAACCCATCGCCGTGCTGCTCGCCGACGGCGAAAGCGCCAAGGACATCGTGGCGGCTCCGGCGAAAGCCGCACCGGCGCCGACCGCCAAAGCGCCGCCCGCCGCGGAAGGCGGCAATCAAAATGTTCCGAAGCCCGCCGCCGCACCGGCTCCGGTACCTGCGCCGCAAGCGGCCGCGCCCAAGCCCGCGGCCGCACCCGCCGCGAAGCCGGGGGATCGCGTGTTCGCGAGCCCGCTGGCGAAGCGTCTCGCCGCCAACGCCAACTTCGACCTCAAGGGCGTGCAGGGCAGCGGCCCCAACGGCCGCATCGTGAAGGCCGACGTGGAGCAGGCCATCGCGGCCGGCCCGCGCACCGCGCCGAAGGCCGCCGCCGCGCAAGGCAGCGCACCGGGAACGTTCGGCAGTTACAAGGCGGTGCCGAACTCCTCCATGCGCAAGATCATCGCCAAGCGCCTGCAGGAGTCCAAGCAGACCGTCCCGCATTTCTATCTCACCGTCGATTACATCATCGACGACCTGCTCAAGCTGCGTAAGGACGTGAACGAGAAGGGCGGCTACAAGATCTCGGTCAACGATTTCGTCATCAAGGCCTGCGCCATCGCCCTCAGGAAGATGCCGCATGTGAACGCGTCGTGGGCCGAGGAAGAGGTTCACGTTTACGACGACGTCGATATCTCCGTGGCGGTCGCCACCCCCGAAGGCCTGATCACGCCGATCGTGCGCAAGGCCGACCAGAAGAGCCTGTCGGCGATCTCGGCGGAGATGAAAGACCTGGCCAGCCGCGCCAAGGACAAGAAGCTGAAGCTCGAGGAATTCCAGGGCGGCGGCTTCTCGATCTCCAACCTCGGCATGTTCGGGGTGAAGGACTTCGCGGCCATCATCAACCCGCCCCAGGCCTGCATCCTGGCGGTCGGCGCGGGCGAACAGCGCCCGGTGGTCAAGAACGGCGCGCTCGCGATCGCCAATGTCATGAGCTGCACCTTGTCGGTCGATCACCGCGTGGTGGACGGCGCCGTGGGGGCCGAGTTCCTCCAGGTGCTCAAAGGCCTGATCGAAAACCCGTTGACCATGTTGGTCTAAAGAGTAGGTGACACATGGCTGAACAACAGACCTTCGATCTCGTCGTCCTCGGCAGCGGTCCCGGCGGCTATACCGCCGCCATCCGCGCCTCCCAGCTCGGCATGAAGACCGCGATCATCGAGCGCGAACTGCTCGGCGGCATCTGCCTCAACTGGGGCTGCATCCCGACCAAGGCGCTGCTGCGCACCTCCGAGCTCTACCACCTGATGCACCGCGCCAAGGAGTTCGGCCTGAAGGCGGACAACATCGGCTTCGACGTGGAAGCGGTGGTGAAACGCAGCCGCGCCGTGGCGTCGCAGCTGAACGGCGGCGTCAAGCACCTGATGAAGAAGAACAAGATCACGGTGATCGAAGGGCACGGCAAGCTGGCCGGGAAGGGCAAGCTCCAGGTCTCCAAGGACGGCAAGGTGGTGGCCGATGTGTCGGCCAAGCACATCATCCTCGCCACCGGCGCGCGCGCCCGCGAACTGCCGGGCATGGAAGCCGACGGCGAGCTGATCTGGACCTACCGTCACGCCCTGACGCCCAAGATGTTCCCGAAGACCCTGCTGGTCATCGGCTCCGGCGCCATCGGCATCGAGTTCGCGAGCTTCTTCCAGACCCTGGGCTCCAAGGTCACGGTGGTCGAAGTGATGGACCGCATCCTGCCGGTGGAAGACGCCGAAGTGTCGGCGTTCTGCCACAAGGCGTTCGAGAAGCAGGGCATGACCATCCGCACCAAGGCCGGCGTGAAGGCCCTCAAGAAGGGCAACAACCAGGTCACCGCCACCATCGAGCAGAACGGCAAGACCGAGGAACTGGTGTTCGAGCGCGTGATCTCGGCCGTCGGCATCGTCGGCAATGTCGAGAACATCGGCCTCGAGAACACCAAGATCAAAGTCGAGAAGACCCATGTGGTCATCAACGACTGGTGCGAAACCGGCGAGCCCGGCGTTTACGCCATCGGCGACCTGTGCGGCCCGCCGTGGCTCGCGCATAAGGCCGGCCATGAAGCCGTGATCTGCGTCGAGAAAATCGCGGGCCTGCATCCGCATAAGCTCAACGTCGCCAATATCCCGGGCTGCACTTACTGCCATCCGCAGGTGGCGAGCGTCGGCCTCACCGAGCAGCAGGCCAAGGACAAGGGCTACCCGGTGAAGGTCGGCCGCTATCCGTTCATCGCCAACGGCAAGGCCATTGCCCTGGGCGAAACCGGCGGCTTCGTGAAGACCGTGTTCGACAGCAAGACCGGCGAACTCCTGGGCGCGCATATGGTCGGCGCCGAGGTCACGGAAATGATCCAGGGCTATGTCATCGCCAAGACCCTGGAGACCACCGAGCACGAGTTGATGGAGAGCATCTTCCCGCATCCGACCTTGTCCGAAATGATGCATGAGTCGGTGTTGGACGCGTACGGACGGGCGATCAACAACTAGTCCTTGAGGGCAACATGAGGATGCGGCGGTTTATTGCCTGTGTAGCAAGTGCCCTCACGCTCCTTGGTTCGGTGGCAATGGCCGCCGAGCCCGCCGGACTTCCCCTCGACCTGGATGCCGGAGGCACCGCCAATTGCGATGCCACGCGGTGTTTCATGTCTCGAGTGGCGTCGATTGGCGAGCCAGGCGCAGCCATACACATGGGCCTGATATTCAATCGATCGCGCATGCAGCCGCTCGGCATGATCATTGAACTGCCGGCGACGGCGGATCAGAAGGCCGGCATCAAATATGGCTTCGCGAATGCGGACGGCAAAACTGTTCAACGGCCTTGGAGCAAGGAATTCACGGCGCCGATCGACTCTTGCGACAAGGATTCCTGCGTCGCGCGCATTGAGGATGACATCACGCTCGAGGGACACGATTTTCGGAAGGATTTTCTCGACAATCTAGGCAAGTACGCCGCCTTCGCGGTCTCTTTCCAGTCCGGTGGCAAGGAGTTGGGCGCGGCCGTCAGCACCCGGAACCTCGCCGGCGATCACGAACTGATGGTCGCGGAAAACAAAAGAGCACAACAGGGGCAGGACACAGGCATGCGCCAGGTATTGGGATGGGACGTCCAATGCCGCGACAAGATTTGCACTATGACTCACTTCCTTCCGTTCGAGCACAACGGCAAAAAGGGCCACATGGCCGCCGCGCTGCAATTCGATCGCGCGAGCGGTAAGCCAACCACCTTGATTGTGCAGGTGCCGCCGGATGCGGATCGTGAACGAGGCGCCGAGATCGCCTTCTTCGACCGCCCAAAAACCCCAACCAGCCGCGAGCTCACCGTATTTGCAATGTCCTTCGCCCAATGCGATCAGACATCCTGTATTGCGCGGATAACTTCCGATCCCTCAAATCCCGATCGTGATCTCCAGGTCAGCTTCGTGGAAAATGCGTTGAACTATTCCGCGATCGGTGTGGGCTACCACGTTGGCGGCGAACGGGCGGTAGCCACCGGCACCACCAGCCAGTTCAAGCCGGACTACCAAACCCTCCTGGCAGAGTTGAAAAAACCGCAGTGAGGCCCATCTTGGCCGCTGTGGTATGGTGTCACCCATGAGCAATGTCGAACCCCTCAAAGACAACAGACCCCGCCTGCCCAAGCCCAACTGGCTGCGAGTGAAGGCGCCCACATCGCCGGGGTATCACTCCACCAAGAACCTGATGCGGGAGCTGAAGCTCCACACGGTGTGCGAGGAGGCGGCTTGCCCGAATATCGGCGAGTGCTGGTCCCAGAAGCACGCCACCATGATGATCCTGGGCGACATCTGCACCCGGGCCTGCGCCTTCTGCAACGTCAAGACCGGCCGTCCCGGCGCGGTCGATGCCTCCGAGCCCGAGCATGTGGGCGAGGCGGTGAAGTCCCTCGGCTTGCGCCATGTGGTGCTGACCTCGGTGGACCGCGACGATCTGGAAGACGGCGGCGCCGCCCATTGGGTGGCGGTGATCAAGGCGGTGCGCGCGGCCTCGCCGAAAACCACCATAGAGATCCTGACGCCGGACTTCCGCAAGAAGATGGGCTGCGTCGATCTGGTCGCCGCGGCCAAGCCCGACGTCTACAACCACAACCTCGAAACCGTGCCGCGCCTGTATCGCAAAATCCGCGCCAGCGCGCGCTACTACACCTCGCTGCGTCTGCTGGAGCGCGTGAAGGAGATCGATCCGCTGATGTTCACCAAGTCGGGCATCATGGTCGGCCTGGGCGAGGAGAAAGAGGAAGTGCTGCAGGTCATGGACGACATGCGCGCCGCCAATGTGGACTTCCTGACCATCGGCCAGTACCTGCAGCCGACGCCAAGGCACGCAGCCGTGGAACGCTTCGTCAGCCCGGACGAGTTCGCGGAATATGAGCGCATCGCACGGGTGAAGGGCTTCCTGATGGTCTCGGCGAGCCCTTTGACCCGCTCGTCCTATCACGCCGATTCTGATTTCGCGCGCCTGCGGGAAGCCCGCCAAAACGGCTAATGCCGGTCCACCAGGAAACCCGGCTCCTGCCGTACACGCCCGAGCAGGTCTACGACCTCGTGGCCGATGTCGAGCGCTATCCGGAATTCCTGCCGTGGTGCGTGGCCTGCCGGATCAAGAAGCGGGAAACGCCCACCCGTTTTATCGCCGACCTGGCCGTGGGCTTCAAAATGGTGCGCGAGCAGTTCACCTCGCGCATCACGCTGGAGCCCAAGAAGGGGCTCACCGTTGAGTACCTGACCGGCCCGTTCGAGCATTTGCGCAACACCTGGGCTTTCAAGCCCGCGCCGGGCGGCACGGCGGTGGAGTTCTTCCTGAACTTCGAATTCCGCTCGAAGCTGTTGCAGGCGATCATCGGCGCCCTGTTCGAGGAAGCCGTGCACAAGATGGTCGGCGCCTTCGAGGCCCGGGCCGCCAGGCTGTACGGGAAAAAGGAACCGGCTTAGCGGTGCCGGTGTTCAGCGTCGCCGCGGTTTTCAACCGGCGGACACCGTTTCACGTGAAACAGTTTAAGCAGGCACCGCTTTTCGCGGTTTTCCCGCTAGGCGTCGGCCTTCAGCGTGCTGAGGAGCAGTTCCAAGGCGGCGCCCACGGCGGCGCGGCGCACGTCGGTGCGCGTCCCAGCGAACACATAGCGTTTCACCTGGGCGTCGGTATCGGTCTGGGCCAGGGCCATGAACACCAGGCCCACCGGCTTTTCCTTGCTGCCGCCGTCGGGGCCGGCGATGCCGGTGACCGACACCGCGATGTCGGCCTGCGCCACCGCCAAGGCCCCCTCGGCCATGGCCGAGGCGACGATGTCGCTGACCGCGCCGTGGCTCGCCAGGGCGTCGCGGGGCACGCCCAGCAGGCGCATCTTGGAATCGTTGGAGTAGGTGACGAAGCCGCCTTCCACCACCGCCGACGATCCAGGTACGGCGGTGAGGCAGCTCGCGATCAAACCGCCGGTGCAGGATTCCGCGGTGACGACGCGTTTGCGCTGGGCCCTGGCGGTGGCCAGCACGTCCTTGGCGAGCTCGACGAGGTCGGCGGGGAGTTCGGTCATAGGAAACGTTCTAGACCGATGCGGAGCCCGAGTAAAACCGCGACCGCGTAAGCCGCCGCCAACACGTCATCGAGCATCACGCCCAGGCCGCCACCGACCTTGCGGTCGGCCCAGCGTACCGGCCACGGCTTCCAGATGTCGAACAGGCGGAACGCGGCGAAGGCCGCGAGGTACCACACCACCTGGAACGGCACCGCCGCCAGCACCGCCCACTGGGCCGCCACTTCGTCGATGACGATCCACTGTGGATCCTTGGTCTCCGGAACGTCGCGCAATTGGAGCACCGAGAGCCGCCAGCCGGCGATGAACACCGCCACGGCGGCGGCCGCCAGCAGCCAGGGACCGGCCAGCAGCACCAGGGCCGCGGCGAGGGGGATGCAGCCCAGGGAGCCCAGGGTTCCCGGGGCTTTGCCAATGAGGCCCAGGCCGAACCAGGACAGGAACATGGTCCGGACCGGCCAGCGGTGATGCACCGGAATACCGGCCGAGTCCGTGGGGGGATCGAAGGCGGTCAATTTCATTTATCCACAGAGGGTTAAGCCAGGCGGCGCAGGTCGTTTGCGCGCGCGAAATGGTGGTGATTTTTTCCATCGGGAACGCGCGCCATAATATTGAAATGTAACAATTTTCCCGCCCTTTACTTACTCTTTGCTTTTCCCCGCCAGAGTAGGCAGGATCGCGCACGTTGTTCGCAACACTGAAGCGCCGGACGTGATCTTCGTCCCCGCCGCGCCGGGAGGTTTGTCCCTGGCGGAGGCAGGTTGAAGGTTCCACGTTTCAAAAGGAGCGCAAAGCCGGAATCGGCCCAAAGCCGAAACCGGTCACTCAGGCGCGGACGGCGAGAGAGACCGGGGGCACCAAAAACAACAAGACCGCCTTCGGACACCTGAACATGTCGGCTCCCGCATGTGCAAAAGCAGGGGCCGCCATACGTGGCGTTATGGGGAAGAGGGGACGGCCTTGTTCACAGGCAAGCAACACTCGAAATTTGACCCGCAGGATCGCGGACTCAGCCGCCGGCAAAAAGTGCTGCAGCGGTTTTTTCCCGAGAAGCAGCTGATCATCCGTTCCGGCGAGCGCATGCGTACGCTGCGCCTGTCCACCAACCGCCAGGCGGTGCTGGTGGCTTTCGGGTTGATCCTCGGAACCTGGACGCTGTTCAGCTCAGGCCTCGCGATGAACCACTCCGAGCGCATCCGCGCCAAGAACACCGAGATCAAGGACGCGCGCGTGGGCTACGAGCAACTGCTCGCCCAAGTGTCGATCTACAAAGAGCGCGTCTCCGAGCTGACCAACGATTTAGAGCGTAATTACGGGCGTTCCCTGGCGCTCCTCGAAAAGGAATCCGACCTCGTCAAGCAGAAGGCCGCCGAACTCAACCAGGGCGCCAAGAAGCCCGCCGGCATCGTTTCCAAGATCGCCTTCCGTGCCAAGGAAGTGCTCTCGCCCGAGACGGTCAACATCGCCGCCAATCTTGCCAGCGGGGGCGGCAGCGATCTCGACCTCGCGCTCGGCAAGGCCAAGCTCGACCGCGGCCACACCGAGGAAGAGCGCAAGAACCTGATGTCCGAACTGGCCGACCTGGAAAGCTCGATGGTCGATGTCGTCGGTCATCACCAGAAGACTCCGTTCATCGCCACCGACAGCCTGGAACTGCGCCAGGTGGTCCTGCAGCGCGACCTCGCGGTGTCCGAACGCGAGGGTTTGGCCACGCGCGTCTCGGCGCTCGAGAATCAGATCCGCGAAATGGAGAGCAACGAACTGCTGCTCTATCACCGCTTCTCGGAAGTCGCCGAGAACAAGATCGCCGGCATCGAGAACTCGCTGTCGATCACCGGCCTCGACATCGATCTCCTGGTGAAGCGCCAGAAGGGCATGTTCCCCGGCCAGGGTGGACCGTTCCTGCCCATCACCAAGGCGGCGCAAGACTCGGGGCCGCTCCAGGAATCGCTTAACCTTCTGAATGCCAATGTCGACCATCTGCAGGATCTGCAGCGCCTGATCACCAAGCTGCCGCTCGACACGCCGGTGAAGAATTTCGACCTGAACTCCGGTTTCGGCGTGCGCAAGGATCCCTTCACGGGCGTGATGGCACAACATCTGGGGTTGGATATGGGGGTCTCCTACAAGACCACCGTGCTGAGCCCCGGCGAAGGCAAGGTGATCCGCGTCGGGTTTGACGGCAGTTATGGTCGTATGGTTGAAATTGATCACGGCATGGGGCTGATCACGCGCTACGCGCACCTCGCCCGGGCGTTGGTGAAAGAGGGCGACAAGGTCGTCCGCGGAACCGAGGTCGGCCAGGCCGGATGCAGCGGCCGCTGCTCCGGGCCGCATCTGCACTACGAAGTCATGTACAACGGGCAGCACGTCAACCCGCTCAAGTTTCTGAAAGCCGGTAGCGATGTTTTCAAGAGCTAGCACCCCCAAAGACCAGAACACCTCGTCCACGGCCGACATCGCCACCGTCAAGGCGGTGCCGTCGATCGTCTCCTCGGACCTGACCATCGAGGGCAACCTCAACTCCGCCGGCGAGATCCAGGTGGACGGCGTGGTGCACGGCGACATCAAGTGCAAGGCGCTGATCGTCGGCGTGAAGGGTTCCGTCACCGGCGAAGTCACCGCGCAAACGGTTCGCATGCATGGGGCCATCAAGGGCATGATCCGCGCCAAGAGCGTGTTCCTGGCCTCGACCGCGCGCATGTCGGGCGATGTGGAACACGAAAGCCTTGCCATCGAGCCGGGCGCCTACATGGAAGGCCATTGCAAGCGCATCACCGAAACCGTGGCCGCGCCGGCCTCGGTGACGGAAGTGCCGCGCCGCACCGAAAGCCTCGCCTCCGCCCGCGTCGGCGGCCTGCCCAAGCCCGCGATGGTCGGCGCTTAAACTCCGACAGCATCAAAAAGGTCGGCGCTTAAAGACATCAAGCGAGCGTTACGAAAAAGGCCGGTGCAAGCACCGGCCTTTTTTTTATGCCCTCAGCCATCGTTCTCGCGGTCCGCAGGATCGCGAGAATCCAGGGATATTTGTTTTTCGGCCCTTGAAACAGAAGCGAAAAACCCCTGGCCCTTCGGGCCAAGGATGACAAAGAACATTAGTTCGTCTGACTGATTTCTTT
>JAIBCD010000085.1 GCA_019694335.1 Rhodospirillaceae bacterium
ACGGCTGTTGAGAGGCGCAGCCCATTGTTGCGTCGTGATTGGTTCTGCCCGTCTTCTTTCCAACCCTGGATCATCGGGGTCGCGCGCCATGACGCGCGCGATTCAAAGGACGATCGGCCTACTGGCCGCGGGCTGCGCGCCACCCAAGGATGACAGGTGAAGTTTAAGGCTGGGGGTGAGCAAAAAAATCGGCCAAGCCGAGCGGGCGGAACGGCGGGGCGCACAAAAAACGTGGGGTTTGTTTGCGCGCGTTTTGCCATCACCCCTTGTCGTCTTCGTTGACGTCTTCGAACTGGACCTTGGGGTGGGCAGCGGTCTGGCTCGGTTTCGCCTCTTCCTCTTCCTCCTCGGAATCGTCGATGCTCATGCCGGCCGCGGCGGCCATCTGTTCGCTCATCTGGCCGGCGATGCCGGCGAATTCCGGGTTGGAGGCCATGGCGTCGAAGCCGTCTTCTTCCGGTTCGTCCACTTCCACATGGCGCTGCAGGCTCTGAACCAGGGAATTGAACAGATCCTCGGGCAGCACCTTTTCGTCCGCGATCTCGCGCAGCGCTACCACCGGGTTCTTGTCGTTATCGCGGTCGATGCGGGGTTCGCCGCCGGAGGAGATCTCGCGCGAACGCTGCGCGGCGACCATCACCAGTTCAAACCGGTTGCTGACTTTTTCAACGCAATCTTCGACCGTGACGCGGGCCATGGCTGATCCTCGAAATGATGATGAAGAGTGCGCAAAAACCCACCGCCGGTCAATCAAGGCGAAAGGAAATTGCCGACAAAATACTGGGCCTTCCCAGCACTTTGCCAGGAACAGGCGCACTCCAACGACGCTGGCGCTTATTTACGCGCATCGATCCCCCATCTCAAGGGGCATCAGATGCGCTGCAGCACCTCAGGCCCCGCGGGAATGGCGGCCAAAATCTCGGCGGCCGTGCGATTCAGTACGGGGTGGCGCCATTCAGGGGCAATTTCAGCCAACGGAACCATGACAAAGGCCCGTTCGTGGAGCCTTGGGTGGGGTAAAAGCGGGCTTTTGGCGCTTTCAACCGTATTTCCATGCGCCAAAAGATCCAGATCGAGCGTCCGGGCGCCGTTTTTCTCCTCGCGCACTCGCCCGAAGGCGGCTTCGACCCCATGTAACACCCCTAAAAGCGCCTCGGGGCCTAGATCGGTCTCGGCGGATACCACCCCATTCACGAACCAGGGCTGGTCCGACGCCGGCACCGGTGCGCTGGTGTACCAGGACGACCTAGCCACCACCCGGACCCCGGCTTCTTCCAGGGCCGCCAGGGCCGCTTCCAGGGTAATGCGCGGCGCGCCGACCCAGCTCGGAAGGTTGCCGCCCAGGCCGATCAGGATCCTATGCATGGCGCGCACCCTTGCGGGGTCGTGACAGGGCCTCTACGGTACGGCTATTGAGCCTGATGTTTTTCATTAGCTTTATTATTTAACTCATTATTTTAAATAATTTTAGAGGCCGCCTATGGCGATCTTTTATCCCCAGGAGCGCACGGCGCTCTTCATCGACGGCGCCAATCTCCACAGCACCGCCAAAGCACTGGGTTTCGACATCGATTACCGCCGGCTGCTGGCCCTGTTCGCCGCCAAGAGCCAGCTGCTGCGGGCGTACTACTACACCGCCCTGATGGAGGACCAGGAATACTCCCCCTTGCGGCCTCTGGTCGACTGGCTGGGCTACAACGGGTTCACCGTGGTCACCAAGCCGGCCAAGGAACAGGCCGACGCGGCCGGCCGCCGGCGTATCAAAGGCAACATGGACCTGGAGCTGGCCATCGACATGATGGAGCAGGCCGAACATATCGACCACGCGGTGCTGCTGTCGGGCGACGGAGACTTCAAGCCCTTGGTCGCGGCCGTGCAGCGCAAGGGCGTGCGGGTCAGCGTGGTTTCGACCACCCGGAGCCAGCCGCCGATGATCGCCGACGATCTGCGCCGGCAGGCCGATGGCTTCATCGAGATCGCCGACCTGCAGGCTGCGGTCGCGCGGAGCGCAACGCCGTGACCGATCCCCTCGCCGGCCCCGGCAGCGGCTGTCCGCTGTGCCCCCGCCTGGTGGAATTCCGCCAGGAAAACCGGGCCAAGTTCCCCGATTGGCACAATGGCGCGGTGCCGGCGTTCGGGCCGGCTAACGCCAGCCTGCTGATCGTCGGCCTGGCCCCCGGCCTGCGCGGCGCCAACCGCACCGGACGCCCTTTCACCGGCGACTATGCCGGGGAGCTTCTGTACCCCAGCCTGCTCAAGTTCGGCCTGGCCAAGGGCACCTTCCGCGCCGAAGCCGATGACGGACTCCAGTTGATCGGCTGCCGCATCACCAATGCCGTGCGCTGCGTGCCGCCGGAGAACAAGCCGACCCCGGCCGAGCAGAAAACCTGCCGTAGTTTCCTGGCGGCCGAGATCGCGGCGCTGACTTCCCTCAAAGGCATCCTGGCCTTGGGCGCCATCGCCCACAACGCGGTGCTGTCGACCCTGGGGGTGCGCAAGGCCCCCTACCCGTTCAAGCACGGGGCGGTATATAGTTTCGAGAGTGAACTGACTAAGCCGCTGACTTTGACCGATTCCTATCACTGCTCACGGTACAACCTGAATACGGGCGTGCTAAACGAAGCGATGTTCCATCAGGCCTTGCAAACCGCAGTAATGGTAACCAGGCCAACCAGTTAACCGTTCGAGGGGGCATGGACCGCACGGCTATTTTAAAAGCGTTCGAAGCTAACGTCTGGGACCGGGCGGCGTACCTGACCCGCGGGCGGAAGGGCGCCGAGATCGTTGAAACCCCTGATCTGTTGATCGTGGATTCCGGGCTGCCCTCGGCCAACCTCAACATGATCGGCAAGTCGTCGCTCAATCCGCGCTTCGCCGCCGACCGCGTCGAGGCCGCGGTCAAGCGGTTCCGCGCCAAGGAGTTTCCGTTCACCTGGATCATCGGCCCGCTCTCGGGCCATGGGTCGATGGAGCCCGCGCTCAAGGATCTCGGCCTGTCCACGCCCGAGGACGAATGGGTGATGGCGATGAGCCTCGATTCCGTCAACGTGCCGGGGATCATCCCGCCCAACCTCGAGATCAAGCGCGTCGCCTCGGTGCCGGCGGTCGAACAATTCGCGGCGGTGATGGCGGCGGCGAGTACGCCGGCCGATCCGCACCTGAAGACCTTCTATCTCGACGTCAAGGACGCGGCCATCGCGCCCACCTCGCCCGAGCGCATTTACGCCGCGTCGGTCGGCGGCGAGACCGTGGCGGTGCTCGAGGCGTTCAGCGCCCACGGCATCATCGGCTTCTACGCCATGGCCTCGGTGGCCGCCGTGCGCGGCAAGGGTTACGCCGCAGCGCTGATCATCAACGCACTGCGCGAAGCCAAGAAGGCGGGCTTGCGCCTCGCCAGCCTCACCACCGTCGAAGCCGGCCGCGCGCTCTACGAGCGCATCGGTTTCAAGCCGGTCGGGCGCATCGCCTCTTACCGCTGATCGGATCCGCCCCAAAAGAAAACGGCCGCCCCTTTCGGAGCGGCCGTTGGCTTTTACGGGAAACCGCGTCTTACCACTTGAAGCGGATGCCCATGCTGTAGTTGCGCCCGATGAAGTCATAGACGTTGCGGTTGCCGGGCTGGGAGAACGACGACGGAGCGCCGACGTCCTTCGGGGGTTCCTGATTGGTCAGGTTGTTGACCGTCAGGTACAGCTGGCTCCGCGACCCAAAGGGTTCGAGGTTATAGGTCAGCGTCAGGTCGCTGTAGATGACGGCCTGGACGGTGTTGTCGTCCACGAACACGCCTTCCACGCGCTGCGCGTCCACCAGCTTCGGGCCGATGTAGCGCTCCTGGATGAAGATGCCGAGATTGTCGATATCCAGGTTGGCACGCAGGTTGACGCGCCACTTCGGATCGTTGTTGCCGCCCAGGGTAGGCTGGCGGGCACCGCCGACCGGCTGCACGTAGGCGGCCGTCAGGCGTTGCGCGGTCATGCCGAGCTGCAGCGGGAGATCCCAGATGTCGGTCTTGAAGTCGGCGGCGAAGTCGAAGCCGGCGTTCCTCACTTCCGCGGTGTTCAAGAACGGCGTTTTGATCTGCGGCACGCCGCCCACGACATTGATCAGAGAGCAGAAGCCCGGGATGTTCAGGTAGCAGTTATCGAGCGTCTGCTGCGAACCGACGGTCTGGATCGCGTCGGTGATCTTGATGTTGTAGTAGTCGACCGAGATCGAGAGGCCCGGGATGATCTGCGGGGTCAGGATCACGCCCACGGTCTTGGTGAGCGCCTTTTCCGGAACCAGGTTGGCATTACCCGAGGTGATCTGCACGACCGTGGTCGCGACCCCGTTGGTGCTCGACGGATAGAACTGGTTCTGGCTGTTGAAGGTCGCGCCGTTGTAGAGCTCGAGCAGGTTCGGCGCGCGGATGTCGCGCGACACCGTGCCGCGGAAGCGGATGTCCGGGATCACCTGCCAATCGGCGCCGGCTTTCCAGGTCGCGACCGTGCCGGACGTCGAGTAATTGGTGACGCGGCCGGCAAAGTCGACGTTGAGGGCTTCCGCGCCCGGCTTGTCCTTGAGCAGCGGGATACCCACTTCGCCGAAGGCTTCCTTCACGTTGTACTTGCCGCCGAACGGCTGGAAGTTCGCGAAACGGAACGGACCGAGGCGGCCGTTGAGCGCCGCGGGCCCGCCACGGATGCCGGTGAAGTCGATGTTCGTGACCGAGACCGGGTCGGTGGTGGCGCGGCCGTTTTCGTCGCGCCACTCGATACCGGCGGCGACCGAGGTCGGGCCGGCCGCGGTGCGGAAATCGCCCAGGTCGCCGTTGATGGTGAGCGCGGCGACGTTCTGCCGCAGGATATAGCGCTTCCACGAATCGCCGATGGTCCAGGCCATGGTCGAAGGGTCGATGGTGTTGGTGCCGAACAGGTTCTGCGGCTTACATCCGGCATCGAGGCCGGTACCGCCCGGGATGAAATTGCCGGCGGTATCGTAGAACTGCGAGCGGCAAACGATCTGACCGGTCGCGGGGTTGATCACCGCGTCGGCCGCCGCATAGGTCTGGCGGGCCTTGTTGAGGTTGGTCTGCGCGAGCAGCTGGTTGGTTTCGCCGTGCGAGTACGAAACGTCGTAGTTCCAGTTGCCGTCGCCGCCGAACTTGCCCTTGAGCCCGACCGAGCCGCGCGCCACCCGCGTGCGCGTGATGACGTGCACGATCGGGTAATCGAGCATGTAGCGGCCCATGGTGAACGACGTGATCTTGTTGGCCGTCATGATCGCCGCGACCGATGCCGGGATGAACGGGTTGCCGGCGTAGATGGTGTACTGGTTGCCGGCGCCGGTGTTGATCGGATGCTGCTCACGGTCGTCCACGCCGGCGAACGAATACGCGGCTTCGGCGTAGAACAGGGTGTCGTCGCTGATGTCGTATTCGCCGTGCACGAAGTTCGCCGTGCGCCACTGGTTCGGCGACAGGTTGAACGGGATCCAGGCGCCGTCGCCGCCGCTCTGCCAGGTGGAGCCGTTGCTGTAGCCGTAGTCGAATTTGGCGACCTGGCCGTTGGCGAGGAACTGCGTGCCCTTCAGGATGGTGTTGGTGATCAGGCCGCCGTAGCTGCCGATCGAGCTCTTGATGTTCGGCAGAACCAGGTTGGTCGGGCCCTTGCCGGTGGTGTTGGCGATCAGGCCGTAGGGATGATCCCACCACTTGCGGCCGCTATAGGTGTTCACTTCGGTGCCGAGCTGCCGGAAGTACTGGGTGCTGGCGACGATATGCAGGCGGTCGTTGGCGAACGAGCCGCCCCAGGCCAGCGCCGCTTTCCAGTTCGGCAGGTCGCCGTAGGTGGACACGCCGCCGCCGACTTCACCTTTCAAGCCGACGAACTTGGTGTCGAGGATGAAGTTGACCACGCCGGCCACGGCGTCCGAGCCGTAGGCCGCCGAAGCGCCGCCGGTCACAACGTCGACGCGGGCGACCAGGTTCTGCGGCAGGGTATTGATGTCGACCGAGTTGTTGACGTTCGACGAAACGATGCGGCGGCCGTTGATCAGCACCAGGTTGCGGTTGGTGCCGAGGTTGCGCAGGTTCAGGTTGGACTGGCCGTTGTTGCCGGCGGCACCCGTGCCCGAGCCGGTCTGGCTGCCCGAGAGCGTGGCGCCCAGGGCGGGAACCTGCTTGAGCGCGTCGGCGATGTTGGACGGCTGCGATTCCAGCAGGGCTTCGGCGGTCACGACCGTCACCGGTGTCGGCGTCTCGAAGCCGCTGGCCTGGAGGCGCGAGCCGGTCACGACCACTTCTTCCACTTCGGGCGCTTGCGCGGTCTGCGGCGCGGCGGTTTGCGCCATGGCGCTACCTGCGTTTACGCCCGCGCCCACAATCGCGAGGCTCATGGCCAGCAGGCTGGTGCTGGACTTCAGTCTGGCAGTCATCGGTTTTGTCGAGTTCACGTTTTCCCTCCTAAGATTTAAATCTTCCCCGAGCTATAGGCTTTCCGTCACCGGGCCTGGTTGGCCGGTGCGGTGTCGATGCGGCGCGGGCATGCCGTTGCCGGATGTGCGGAAAGGACGCGGCGCAATCTGCGCGCGTCACGCGCGAGACAACCAACTCTCGCCCCTCTCCCATCCCCGACAGAAAAGACCCCTATAGTCTCGAAATCAGCACAAACCTTCCCAATCCACTCTTGGAAAAGCAACATCAAACTGTAACAACTTGTAATTTTGGCCGTCCCTGTGACCAAAAAACCCCGTGTGAAATCCGTGTTTTCCGGGCCACGCCGGCTATTTCTTCTGCGCGGCGATAAAGCCCTGGATCTCGCGCACGGCGTAATCGACCTTCATCTCGTGGCGCAGCTTGCCTAGTTCCACGCTCGACTTGCGGGCATCACCGGTGATGCCGTTGTTCGGTGTGTTGGGGCCGCGCTGCACCTTGCCGTCCACCACCAGGGCGCCTTCGGTCTGGGGCAGCAGTTCCTTGCGCACCCAGTCCTTATTCCCCGGCAGGGTCTCCAGGTACATCATCTCGGAGGTGTCCTGGATGCCGCCGTGTTGCCCGACCGGCAAGCCTTTCTCCACCAGGACCTTGTTGAAGGCGTCGCGCGCGGCGATGTAGGGCGAACTGGCGTAATAGACATGGATGCCCTTGGGCGCGTACTTGTCGTCGAGTTTCTTCGCGACCGCGGCGTAGACGCCGGTGGGCCCCTGCCCGCCGCCGCTGTCGCCCATCAGCACCACGTTCTTGAAGCCGTTGGCGATCGCCTGTTCGGAGACGTTCTCGAGCACGATGCCGAGCGCGTCCGCCGGCAGGCTGATGTCGCCGGGGATCTCGGGATTGGCGTTGGTGGGCGAGAACGGCAGGACCGGCAGGGCGATGGCGTTGCCGAGTTTCTCGGCGATGTGCTTGACCACTTCGCGGCCGATGGCGTTGTGTCCGGCGATGATGTTCTGGGGCCCGCGCTGTTCGGTGCCGCCGGTATAGAACAAGGCCGTGGTCTTGCCGGCGGCCAGCGCGGCCTTGAGTTCCGGCCAGGTCATCTTCTCGATTTCGACGGTGGCCGGCGCGGCGGCGGCGAAGGCGGGCGCGGCGGAAAACGCCAGCAGAACGCTCACGGCGCACAGACCGGCGGCACGGCGGATACGCATCACTCAACCCTCCCGTTTCGTGACATTACGTTTCTACCGGCCACAGGAGCATACTGCGGGTCGTCGTACAAGCGCCGGACGACCGGCGCCCATCAGCGTGCACAAAATCGTGCAC
Source organism: Rhodospirillaceae bacterium (assembly GCA_019694335.1). GTDB lineage: Bacteria > Pseudomonadota > Alphaproteobacteria > Rhodospirillales > Rhodospirillaceae > SHVO01. The sequence goes on from JAIBCD010000085.1 coordinate 7,739, forward strand.
AAAATGAAGAAGCCCGCGGCATTCCTGCCGCGGGCTTCTTGCGTCATGCGATTGCCGGGGCGGTTAGTCGCGATCGCCCGCGGTCTTGTTCGGCGCCGTGCCGGTGTCGATCGCCGCGACATTGCCTTCCGGATGCTTCACGAACACCTGGGTGAACTTGACGCGCAGGGCCATGGAGATCGCGTCATCGCCGCTCTTCGGATCCTTGTAGTCGGCGTTTTTCATCATCAGGCGGTAGGACGACGGCGTCGCCGACTGTCCATAGGCCTGGTGGTGGGTCGAGCGCTGCTGGTTCGAGGCCGAGTTCCAGTCCTGGATGTCGATGTAGCCGGCCATCAGGCCTTCGGCACGCTCGGGCATCACGGTCAGGCGCCACTGGGTCTTGTAATAGCGGATGTCGGCGAAGCTGCTGCCGTTGCCGGCCGACGGCATGATGTAGTCGGCGCCTTCGGTGGTGAGCACGCCGTCCTTGATCTTGCCCTTGAACTTCGAGATGAACTGCTTGCCCCACCGCATGTCGAGGCGCTGCGTGCCGCCCGGCAGGTACTTGGCGCCGGTGGCGTCGGTCATCGGCTTGTCCAATCCGCGATAGCTGGTCACGGTCACGTCATCGTCGTTGACCAGGCTGTCGACGTCGGTGAGTTCGAGCACCACGATGTTGTAGGCGTATTTGCGCCAGTTATCGAAGGCGAACAGGTTGTAGGAGTTCGAACGGTAGTTGGCCGTGCAGCCCCAGGCGCGCTGCAGGTTGTTGTCGATGCCCTTCTCGCCTTCCGGGCTGGTGTAATCGTTTGCGCCGATCTTGCCGTCGAGGTTCAGGCCGAACGCGATCTTGCTCTGCGACTCGTGGTACGGAACCTTGTCCGGCGACGTCGAGGGGAACCAGATCTCGCCTTCACGCTCGAGCTGGGTCTCCTGCAGGGTGTATTTCTTGCCGGGGATTTCCGGGAACAGGATCTTGAACTGCTCGCGCGGGCCGTCGTTGATGCCGTTCGGGCATTCCATCTTGCCGTCCGGCGTATCGTAGATCGCCTTCAGCTCGCTGGTCATTACGTAACCGATCGAGCGGTTCTGGAGGAACGAGCCCGTCCCTTCCGCCGCGGTCGCCGTTCCGGCGCCAAGAATAAGCCCAACCCCTGTCCCGACGCCTGAAACCAGCGCGGTGGCAGCCAAGAAGCACATTTTGTTTTTCATGTGTCGTTCTCCCAAATCGGTTTCTTAGCGGCCCTGGAATTCTTCGCGGAGGAAGAATGCCTTGTAGCCATTACGCGCACCGTAGAATTCGCCCCAGCTCTGCGCCTTGACCATGCCCGGCTGCACATCGCGCACGAAGGTGAACACCGGCCGGTCGCGATACGCCCAGACATGCAGCGCGTCGGCCTGGCCGGCTTTCGCGCGATGGCCGGTGGCGGGGTCGATGTCCATCGTCGTCCAGGCTGCATTGCCCTTGGCGTTCTTGTCGGCGATCACATAGGGGAAAGTCGTCAGGCAGCGCTTGGGGTCGTTGCCGCCGCACACCGCGTAACGGTATTCCTGCGGGGTGTCGGGGTGATCGCACGCCAGCTGGTCCATGGCGTCGTCGCCGCAATTGTAAATGTAGATCGACTTGCCCTTGGAGTCCGCGAGCACGATGCCGCCGGCGGTTTCCTGCTCGGTGAATTCCTTCGGCGGCGGCGGCGCCACCTGGGTGAACACCAGGTTCCAGCCCGGGGTGTCGATGCCCTTGTGCTGCCCCGGACCGGTGTCGCCGATATAGGTGTAGAGCGGCTGCTTGCGGAACGCCCACTGCTTCACGCCCGGCAGGCGTTCGACGATCGACCAGTCCTCGCGCGCCTGATAGCCCACTTCCGGCGCCAGCACCGGGGCCCATGACTTGAGGCAATCGCCGGTGCAGTTGGACTTGTTGGCGCCGTCCTTGTCGTAGGTGTAGATGGTGAAGCCGTTCACCAGGGTCAATTGCCGGCCCAGGTTGTCCTGTTCGACGACGAACTGGCCGGGGATGTCGGTGGGCGGGCTGATCGGGATGCGGTAGGCCGGCGAGTCGCCGCCGCGCGCCTGGGTGTGCGAGCCGCCGACGGTATCGCCGGGCTTCTTGTCCAGGACCGAGGTGTAGAGCACGAAGCCTTCGTAGGCCCACTGCATGCGTCCGTCGCGGCGCTTGATCAGCGAGAATTTGCCGACCGGCTTGGCGCCATCCGCGGCGATCACCGCGGGCCACACCTGCGCGCAGGTGGGCCGCGTGGCGAGTTCCGGCAACTCCAGGCCCGCCGGATACGGGCTCATCAAGCCGGCGTTCTCGGTGGTCTTGACGTCATCGCAGGCCGACGCGGAGCCCTTCATGTCGGCGGTGCCGCCGTTGCGCAGTTCGTGCCGCGGCCAGGTGTAGAGCGTCCTGCCGTTGGCATCGGCGTAGATCGGGCCTTCCAGCTCCGAGACTATCACCTGGAACCCCGGCGGCATGGGTTCGCGGACATAGGCTTCCACGAACTTGCCTTTCGGGATGCTGCTCTGTGGCGCGGCGGCGCCGGTGCACAAGGCCACGGCCGCCACTGCGCCCAGGATACGAGCGTACTTCATCTCAGTTTCCCTCACTTGATCCTGACACTTCTCCCCGGCCTCCCTCGGCGCGGGATCAAGCGAGGATTTCGCCGAATTCCTTCGACGTGTTGTTGCTGCGCGCGCCCCACGAGTTGATGTCGAGGCCCATGACCCGCTGGATGGTGTAGCCGATGCGGCCGCTGGTCGAGCCTTCGGCCTTGATGTGCAGGCCGGTCTTGACCTTGCCGCCGGCACGGCCCGCGGTCATCGCGGCCATGTTGTCCAGCGAGTGGATGCGGGCGTAGCCGTGGTCGGTGAAGGCGTAGATCAGCATGTTGTCGAGCAAGGTGCCGTCGCCTTCCTTGAGCTTCGAGAAGGCCTCGACGTAGTAGGCCCAGGCTTCGAGCGAACGGCGCGTGAACCACGAGCAGTTCTCCTGATAGCCGAGCTTGTCGTCGACGCGTTCTTCGTGCGTGGTGGTGTGGTGCGGCTTCTCGTAGCCCTCCTTGGTCGTGTTGGCCGAGGCGCTCGAGTAGTTCATGTTGAACACGCGGGTCTGGTCGCAGGCCACGGCCATGACCATCAGGTCGGTCATCATCTTGTGGCGGGTGGCCACGATCTTGGCTTCGCCGCCAAGCTCGGGCTCGGAGGTGACCGCCTTCGGCGCGATGCAGGCCGCGATCGGATCGGGCTTGGTGAGCTGCTGGTCGAACTGGCGCTCGAGGTGGCGCAGGCCGGTCAGGTACTGGTCGAGGCGCTGCTTGTCCTCGGCGCCGATTTCCCGCTCCAGGCCCTTGATCTCGCCGATCACGCCCGAGAGCACGCTCTTGCGCACCATGGTCTTCGGGTTGGGCGTGAAGGTCGGCGCGTTGGGATCCTGGAAGTCCGGTCCGAACAGGCGGGTGTAGAAGTTGATCGGCGACACTTCCGGGTTGGTCGGCGCGTTGGCGCTTTCGTAAGACACCGTCGAGCGCACGTCGCCCGTGGCCGTCGCGGTCAGGGTCTTGAAGCGCGTGGTGCGGCCGACCTGGTTCGAGATCGTGGTGTCGAGGGTCTCGCCCGGCTTGTCGCCGCCGGCCTTGGGCGACTGACCGGTCATGTTGATGACCCAGCCCGAGTAGTGGCAGAGGTTCGGGTCGGTGTCGCGGAAGGCGGTCAGCCCCGTGAACAGGTTCATGTTCTGTTTGATGTTCTTCCACGACTGGGTCTCCTCGGTGAGTTCCCAGTCCGCGCCCGCCTTCTTGGGCACGAAGATGCTGGCGGTCATGCCGAGGCCCCAGAACCAGGTGCCGAAGCGGATCGGCATCGGCTTACCGGCGGCAAGCGCGTTGCCGTTGCCGTTGAGGAAGCAGTTCAGGAGCGGGAGCGCCAGGGTGACGGCGCCGCCATCGAGTGCGCCGCGCAGGACACGGCGACGAGTGAAATCCATCATAGATTCCTCCTATTGAGCGTCGGTTTTGATGTCAGTTTTCACGGGCGAGGCGCCAGATGAACCATGAACAACGCTGGCCGACTTCGCGGGTTCGGGTGTGGGGCTGGAAACGGTCGAGAAAGCGCTGCTCATGACCACGGTTCTGAGCAGGTTCCGCAAGCGGTAGCCGCCGGCGGCGAAGTTCTTGTTGAGGTAATCGAGGGTGCTCTTTTCGTCGGCCGAGGCCGGGCTGCCGGTGCCGTAGGCGAACACGCGCTTGACCAGGCAGGACGGCACCTGCGGATGGTCGTGCAGCGCGGCCGCGAGGCCGGTCACGTCCTGGAATTCCTTGCCGTCGAGCGAGCCGCTGGCGTCGATCTTCGAGCCCTTCTCTTCGGTGCGGAACTGGCCGGCGCCGTCGAAGTTCTCGAGCGCGAGGCCCATCGGGTCGGTGATCTTGTGGCAGCCGGCGCACACCGGGTTCTTCAGATGCAGCGCCACGCGTTCGCGCTGGGTCTTGATGGTCGAAGCCGGGTTCTCGACCGCCGAGAAGTCGACGTTGGCGGGCGGACGCGGCACGGTCTGGCACAGCAGCACCTCGCGCAGCGCCTTGCCGCGCAAGGTGGGCGACGAACGGCCTGGATGGGCGTGGCCGGCCAGGAAGCTGATCTGCGTGAGCAGGCCCATGCGCGGGCTGTCGGCCGGGAATTCGTAGGGGCTCCAGCCCGGCGTGGTCGGCAGGCGGTAGATCGTGGCCAGCGACGGCGAGATGAAGGTCGAGCGCGTGGTGAACAGGTCGCGGTAATCGCGGTCCTTGGTCAGCAGGTGATCGATCACGGTGCGCAGGGTCTGCTCGCGTGCGTCCTGCACGGCGACGCCGGTGAACACCGGATAGATTTGCCCGTCCTTGGCCAGGTTGTTGAAGTCGTCGAACATGAACATGTCGTCGAAGAAGGCGCGCATGCCGGCTTCTAGGCGCGGGCTGGCGAGCATGCGGTCGAGAGTCTTGGACAGCCCCTTCTGGGTATGCAGTTCGCCCGAGGCCGCCGCCTTCAGCAGCAGGTCGTCCGGACCCGCGTTCCACAGGAAGAACGACAGACGCGACGCCAGCGAATAACCGTCGAGGCGTTCGTGGCCGGGATGGTCCGGATCGGGTTCGCCGCGCTCGGACACCATCAGCACGCGCGGGCTGAGCAGCATGCCTTCCAGCGCGGCGCCGAGGCCGGCGTAGAAATCCTTCAGCTTGGTCGCGGATTCATTGGCTTCTGCGATGTATTCGACCAGGCGCTCTTCCGCCAGCGGCCGGCGATACACCAGGCGGCCGACGGCGCTGAGGAAGATGCGCGCGCAGGCGTCATCCGGGGCGGCGGTGTCCTTGGGTGTGCACGGCACCAGGAAGTGGCGGTTGCTCTCGTTCACCACCTGCGCGGCGGCCGTGGCGGCGGTCTTCTGATAGATCTCCATCTGGCTCGCGGTCACGCCCGCGAGCGACGTGCCGACGCCCAGCAGGCCATCGGTGCGCGTCACCGGCGCGAAGGCCGACGGGATCGTGATGTTCGGGCCGAACACATAGGCCAAGGTGTTGCGGTACTGTTCCGCGGTCACCAGGCGCAGGCGGCGGGCGGTGCCGTCGGTGGGGGCATCCGAGGCCGCGATGGCGGTGGGTTTCACGCCGGCGGATTTCTGCGCGGCCGGACCTGAACAACTCGCTAACGCTAATGTCGCGGCGATGACGCCCGTGACAGAGTAACCGGCGGCGGAACGAAACAACGGCACGACAGACTCCTCCCTTACCGGCGGCCTTGCCCCTTCCCAAAGTCAGGGCCGCGCAAACCAAACATGGTTCTCCACAGTCGTGGCAATCCTACGCTGATTCTGGGTCGCGCACTATAAGTAGAAGTAGCAGTTATAGAGGCCGCGCAAAATTTCCCGTTAAGCGTGGTGGATGCCGGTCCGAAATCCCATCCCCGTCCCACGAAACACCAGGCTCCGGGTCACGGCCATGTAGATTTCGCAATATAATGGTTTATATTTTTCAGATGGTTGCGCTGTAAATCTAAGAAATAACTTTATCTTGTTTCGGGCTATTTCGCGAGCGCTTTGTCGATGGCGCCGGTCAGCTCCTTGCTGCCCGGTTCGACCGCGCTCGGGAACGCTCCCACCAGGGTGCCGTCGGCGCTGACCAGGTATTTGTGGAAATTCCACTTGGGCGCCTTGGAATCGCCGAGGGTGTCCTTGGCCCATTTGTAGAACGGGTGGGCGTCGCTGCCGACCACCGAGACCTTCGAGGCCATGGGGAAATCGACGTCGTACTTGGCGGTGCAGAAGGTCTGGATCTCGGCGTTGGAGCCGGGCTCCTGGCCGCCGAAATTGTTGGCCGGCACGCCGACGATGACGAGGCCTTTGTCCTTGTAGGACTTCCAGAGCTTTTCCAGGCCTTCGTACTGGTACGTGTAGCCGCAGAACGACGCCGTGTTCACCACCAGTACGGCCTTGCCCTTGAACTGCGACATGGGCAATGCGCCGCCTTCGATCTTTTCGAAGGCATAGTCGTAAGCCGAGCCGGCCATGGCGGCGCCTCCCAGGGTCATCGACACAGCGAAAGCCAAAGCACCGAGCGTAGATTTAGCCATAGCGTTCCTCCGTCCAAGG
>JAIBCD010000086.1 GCA_019694335.1 Rhodospirillaceae bacterium
CGAATGGGGCAGCACGCTGTACTGGGCCACCAAGGTGTCGCAAATGTCTTACTCGTGGTTGTCGCACCGTCAGGCGGGCCCGCGGCGGGTGGGATGGGACATCCGGGTGGTCGACCACCTCATGGCGTGAAGTGCGCCGTATTACGTCACCCGCGGGTCAAGCCCGAGGATGACCTTGGCGCCGCGATGCGGCGCCAAAGTCACTTGCTCTCAGCCACGTAGACGCCATCCCAATCCGCGGGCGGGGGCGCGGCGCGGAAGCCATCGATACGCTCGATCGCGGCCTCGTAGTAACCCAGCATCTCCACGGGCAGGCCTTGGCGGCCGTCCAGGATTTTGCGGGCCGCGTCGATCTCGGCCACCGCCGCCTCCCACTTCTGGCCGCGGTAGGCGGCCAGCGCGGCGTCATGGCGGATCTTCAACTCCTTGAACCAGCCCTGCGCGGCCAGGACGTTATCGCCCAGCAAGGTGAAGATGCGCACGGCCTGGGCCTTGCCCTTCACCTTGATCAGGTCCAGTTCCAGGATCGCGAAATCGCCGGCGGCGCGGGCCGTGTTGTCGCCCAGCACGATGGTCACGCCGTAGGTCTTGGACTGGCCTTCCAGGCGCGACGCCAGGTTGACGTTGTCGCCCAGAACCGAATAGTCGAAGCGCTGTTCGCTCCCCATGTTGCCGACGCAGGCGATGCCGGAGTTGATGCCGATGCCGACCGCGAGCTTTTTGTGGGGGCGTCCTTCGGCTTTGGCCTCGGCTTCCAGCACCTGGTTGACGTCCAGGACCGCCTGCACCATCCCGAGCGCCGAACGGCAGGCGCAGGCGGCGTGATCCTTCACTTCCAAGGGCGCGTTCCAGAACGCCATCACGCAGTCACCCATGTATTTGTCGATGGTGCCCCGGTTGGAAAGGATGACGTTGGTGAGCGGCGTCAGCAGCCGGTTGATCAGGCGGGTCAGGCCTTGCGCGTCGAACAACTCCGAGATCGAGGTGAAGCCGCGGATGTCCGAGAACATGAAGGTCATGTCGCGGTTCTCGCCGCCGAGGGTCAACTTGGAGGGGTCATCGGCCAGTTTCTTCACAAGGTCGGGGGACAGATACTGACCGAAAGCCGAGCGCACCTGCTTCCGCTGCCGTTCTTCGCGCGTGTACCCCACATAGGTGAGGAACGAATAGAAGAAGAGGGCGACGGCCACCGGGAAGGTGGGATCGTAGAGTTCCAGCCGCAACGAGAACGCGTTCCACGAATACCAGATGAGGCCGCCGGCGATGGCGATGAATGTGGCGACACCGACGCGCGCGCCGACCATCGGGGTTATGATGATCATGATCAGGCCTGCCACGAGGGTGGCGAGCCACTCGGTAATAAGCGCGGTCGGCGGCCGGGTGAGCTGGGTCTTGAAAATTACGTTTTCCAGCAGGTTGGCATGGACCTCCACCCCCGGGAGGGTTCCGTCCAACGGCGTGGACCGCAAATCGAAAAGCCCGCTGGCGGAGGTTCCAACGAGCGCCAGCTTGCCCGAGAGGCGTTCTTTGGGGATCCGGCCATTGATAATGTCGGTGGCCGAGATGTAATTGTTCTGGAAGGTCGCGTGCGGGCGGAAGTAGACCCAAACCTGCGCATTGGAGTCGGTCTTCACGACATAGCGGTCGCGGCTGCGCGCCGGACGCATGGAAATCTCGCTGACGCCGCCAAGCGCCTTGTCCGTCTTGATGTTGATGGTACGTGCTCCGAGCTTTACGCGGAGCATCTCCAGCGTTAGGGCGGGGTACAGTTCGTTGCCGGCGGCAACAACCATGGGCACCTGGCGAACGATGCCGTCGAAGTATTTCTCGGACAGGCTGATCATGCCCCGGCCCGCGGCGGCTTTGTCGAGGATCGGCAGCGGCCAAAGAACCGACGTGTTGCGGTCCAAGAAGGGCAATGGGCTGTCGCCTACCAGGGCAAAGGACGCGCGAGGCGCATCCGGGTCATGCGTCCGCTGGACGTCGGAGGAGTTCTGCCCCAACACGACCTTTCCGCTGGCGGCGATCGCCTCGGCCAGTTGGGCGTCGTTGCTGGGCACCTCCTGCAGGCGGGTCCGGGTCGCAGGATCCAAGACCTGCGACGGTACCCGCGTAATGACCTTGGCGACGGAAGTCTGATCTTCCTCCGGCATCATGACGTCGAAGCCGATGGCATCGACCCCCGCTTCGGTCGCGCGGGTGATCAGGTCCGCCAGCACGGTGCGGGGCCAGGGAAACTGCCCCTGTTCCGCAAGGCTTTTCTCATCGATATCGATGATGACGACCGGGCTGTCGTCCGGCGTGGGGCGCGGCTTGGTCTGTTGATAGAAATCGAATACGCGGGCGCGAATCAGGCGAACCATCGCCGGATCGGTATATTGGATACCGATCAGCAGAATCAGGAACAGGAAGGTGGAAAGACGGCCCGAGTCATAGATCGACTTCTTGAACCACCGCAGCCACCAGCGGCCGCTCAGCGCGTTGCGCCAGGAAACGGCCCGGACCGCGTCGCCTGCCCGCCGGAAAAGGGAAGGGCGCTGCCCTTCCGCATGGACGTCATCTCTCACCCCGAACCCCCGTTCTGGCATCTCCCGTGGGCAATATATTAAGCCGGAATCGTGGGTTAGGTCGCCTCCAAAAGGGGCAGGACGGTTTCTAAGACTCGCGTTTTAGGATAGGGTCTGGGCCATGAATTTTGACCATTTGGACCGCTGGGCGACCGCCAGGGGCTTTGGCTTAAGCCCCTGGTTGAAGAGCCTCCTGGAACCGCTCACCCCGCTGTTCAAGGAAGTGCTCGCCATGTCCTTGTTCATCAACCTGCTGGCGGTGGCGGTGCCGGTGTTTGTGTTGCAGGTTTATGACCGGGTGATCTTCCATGCCGGCCTCTCGACCCTCCAGGGGCTGGTGATCGGCGTGCTGGTGGTGATCGGGTTCGATTTCTCCTTACGCCGTGCCCGTGCGCGCGCCTTGCAGACCGTGGCCCTCAAGATCGATGTGACGGTCAGTCAACGCCTGCTCGATAAGCTCCTGACCCTGCCGCTCCGGGTGCTCGAAACCCGCGCGGCGGCGCAATGGCAAATGCTGTTCCGCGACGCCGATGTGATCCGCAATACGCTCTCGGGGGCGACCGCGGTGCTGGCCATGGATCTGGTATTCGCGGCGGTGTTCCTGCTGCTGGTGGCGGTGATCGCGCTGCCGGTGTTCTGGGTGCTGTTGGGCTTCCTGGCGATATTCGTCACTTTGGCGTGGCGCGCGGGCGACGCGGTCGCCCAGGCCACCGACCGCGAGAAGGCCAAGATCGTGGTGCGCGACGCCCTGGTGTCGGAGCTGATCATCGGCCGCACCACGGTCAAGGCGCTGTCGCTCGATGCCCGCATGCGGGCGCGCTGGCAGGACCGCCAGGCCGAGGCGATCGGCGAGGGGCTGAGGCGCGGCCAGCGCACCGACGTCTATGTCTATTCCGGCCAGAGCCTGACCCTGCTCGCGACCGTCGCCATGACCACCATCGGCGCGCTGGCGATCATGAACCAGAGCCTGACCATGGGCGGCCTGATCGCCGCCAACATGCTGTCGGGGCGTCTGCTGGGGCCGCTCAACCAGCTGGTGGGCGCCTGGCGCAGCTTCAGCCTGTTTGAACAATCGTCCGAACGCCTGGGACGCCTGTTCGCGGAAGCCGAGGAGCCCGCGACAAGTGCAATCCAACTCGCCCGTCCGCAAGGCCGCATCACCCTCGACGACGTGACCTTCGGCTATAGCGAGGAAGCCGCGCCGACCATCGAGGGCATCAAGCTCGACGTCGCACCCCATAGCCTGACCGCGGTCATGGGCCCCAACGGCAGCGGCAAGACCACGCTGATGAAGGTCATCCTGGGCCTTTATAAGCCGGACCGCGGCCGCATGCTGATCGACGGCGCGGATCTCTCCCAGTTCGCCCGGCGCGACATTTCGCGCTGGATCGGTTACGTGCCCCAGGATTGCGTGCTGTTCGCGGGCACCATCCGCGACAACATCGCCGCCGCCAACCCCGATGCGACCGACGAGGAAGTGGTGCGCGCCGCGACCATCGCGCGGGTGCACAGCGCCGTCATAGACATGCCCCAGGGGTACGGCACGCAGGTAGGCGAGAGCGGAGCGCGGCTTTCCGGCGGGATGCGCCAGCGCATCGCGATCGCACGCGGCGTGCTGGGGGCGCCACCTGTGCTGGTGATGGACGAGCCCACCTCCAATCTCGACCGCGCGGCGGAGGAAGAGCTGCGCCAGAGCCTGATCGAACTGTCGCGCGAGCACACGATCATCCTGGTCACCCACAGCCCCGCGCTGCTCCAGGGCTGCCATAACGTTGTGGTGATGGAGCGTGGCCATATAAAAGCCGCCGGCCCCACCCTGAAAACCCTGCAAAGCCTGGGCCTGGTGAAGAACGATCCTCCTGAAGCGCCGTCCGGCCCGATCCGGGTCGTGGTCGGTGGAGCGCCGGAATCAGGAATGGCAAAACCCGCATGACCGACACAACCGAACGTCTGGAAACCCTGGTCGCCAGCCACGCCATGCCCACATGGCGGCGCACCTCGCGCACCCTGATGGCCCTGGTGGGACTGTTCCTGGTGTGGGCGCTGTTCGCGCGCCTGGACGAGGTATCCGTGGCGGCGGGCGAGGTGATCCCGCAAGGCAAGATCAAGACCGTGCAGCACCTCGAAGGCGGGATCATCGACGAGATCTATGTGCACGATGGCGATCTCGTGCGTCTGGATACGCCGCTGTTGCAGATCAACCTCGGCGCGTCGGCGGGCAACAAACAGGATGCCCAGGTGCGCCTGGATGGGTTGCAGTTGACGCGCGCGCGCCTGGAAGCCGAGGCGGCGGGGCGCGATCTGGTGCTGCCGCAGGATATTGCCGCCCGCCAACCCGCCCTGGTGCAGGCCACCAAGGCCACCCATGAGGCGCGGCTCAATGAATTCCTCGCCACCAAGGCGGTGCTCGACAACCAGGTGCGCGAACGCACCCACGACGTGGCCGAAGTGGACGCCAAGCTTCAGGCCGCCGAGGCCGACCTGAAACTCACGCGCGAGCGTCTCGGAATGTCCGCCGACCTGTTGAAAGAGGGGCTGACCTCGCGCATGGAGCACAGCCAGCTCCAGAGCCATGTCGAGCAGCTGGGCGGGGAGACCGCGAGCCTGCGCTCGGCTTTGCCGCGTGCGCGGGTGGCGTTGCTGGAAGCCCAGGATCGGGCGCGCGAGTTGTCGCTCAAGTTCACGCGCGAGGCCCAGGAGCAACTGGTCGAGACCGAACTCAACATCGCGCGCACATCCGAGGTGCTGACCACGGCCTCCGAACAGGCCGGGCGCGCGACCATCAAGAGTCCCATCACCGGCATCGTCAAGAACATGCGCTACCACACCATCGGCGGCGTGGTGCGCCCGGGCGAGCCGATCATGGACATCGTGCCCTCCGAGGATGCGCTGGTGATCGAGGCCAAGCTCAACCCGGTCGACCGCGGCTTCGTGCGCGCCGGCCAGAAGGCGACAGTGAAGATCGATACTTACGACTACTCACGCTATGGCGGCATCGAAGGCGAGGTGATCTCGGTGGCGCCGGATTCCACCATCCCCGAGAACGGCCAGCCGTTCTTCCGTGTGGTGGTGAGCGTGTCCAAGCCGTATCTGGGCGACCAGAAGGACGGGCTTGTGATCGCACCTGGCATGGGCTCGACCGTGGATATCCACACCGGCACCAAATCGGTCATGACGTTCCTGTTGCGCCCGGTGCTCAAGCTCAAGGCCGAAGCGTTCCGGGAGCGCTGAGCAGGCCTTGCCGGGGCGCGGGGCCGTCAGCCGGGATTGTCCGCGGCGCGCATTGGCGAGGTGAAAAATCCTCAATCGTGCTTACATATTAAACTCGATTGCGCCCGGCGGCGCGCGCGCCGATCATCTGCACGCGCGCGGAGGCGCAAAAACCCTTTAATTTCAGGCCTAAACTCTCATGTCTTCGCTCCGGAGCGAGCCGGTTTCGCCAACGCTTTTCGCCGATTTCGCGGGGCCGTTACAGACGCCATCCCCGCTGCGCGCCCGGATCACGGCGGCCTATCGCCGGTCCGAGCCCGAATGCATCGCCGCGTTGATCGATGACGCCACGCTCGCGCCCGATCAGGCCGCCGCGACCGCGGCATTGGCGCGGAAATTGGTCGAGACCCTGCGCGCCAAGAGCGCGGTCTCGGGCGTGAAGGCCCTGATCCAGGAATATTCGCTGTCCAGCGACGAGGGCATCGCCCTCATGTGTTTGGCCGAGGCGCTGCTGCGCATCCCCGACCGCGCCACCCGCGACGCTCTGATTCGCGACAAACTCGCGAAAGGGGACTGGATGTCGCATGTCGGCGGCAGCCCCTCCTTGTTCGTTGAGGCGGCCACCTGGGGCCTGGTGGTCACCGGCAAGCTGCTCGACGCGCCGGGCGAAAGGGGGCTCGCGGCGGCGCTCACGGCGCTCATCGCCCGTTGCGGCGAGCCGGTGATTCGCAACGCCGTGGACGTCGCCATGCGCTTGATGGGCGATCAGTTCGTCACGGGTCAGACCATTGAGGAAGCACTGGAGCGCTCCCGCAAGATGGAGCTCAAGGGCTTCCGCTATTCCTACGACATGCTGGGCGAGGCCGCGACCACTGCCCAGGAAGCGGCGCGCTATTACGCCGACTATGAACGCGCCATTCACGCCATCGGCCAGGCCTCGGCCAGCCGGGGGATCGTCGATGGACCGGGGATCTCGATCAAGCTGTCGGCGCTGCACCCCCGATACAGCCGCGCGCAAATCGCGCGCGTGATGACCGAACTCCTGCCGCGCGTGAAACAACTCGCGGCGCTGGCCAAGAGTTACGACATCGGGCTCAATATCGACGCGGAGGAATCCGAGCGCCTGGAGATCTCCCTCGATCTGCTCGAGGCGCTGTGTTTCGACCCGGATCTCGCCGGCTGGGACGGCATCGGTTTCGTGGTGCAGGCCTACGGGAAGCGCTGTCCGTTCGTGATCGACCATGTGATCGATCTCGCGCGTCGCAGCGGTCACCGCATCATGGTGCGCCTGGTGAAGGGCGCCTATTGGGATTCCGAGATCAAGAAGGCTCAGGTCGACGGGCTCGCGGATTTCCCGGTTTATACGCGTAAAGTGCACACCGACGTCGCCTATGTCGCCTGCGCCCGGAAGCTGCTGGCGGCGCGCGATGCGGTGTTCCCGCAGTTCGCCACGCACAACGCCCAGACTTTGGCCACCATCGTCACCCTGGGCGGCGAGCCCTTCGCGCCCGGTCAATACGAATTCCAATGCCTGCACGGCATGGGTGAGGCGCTGTACGAAGAGGTGGTCGGGCCCGAGAAACTGAATCGCCCGTGCCGCATCTATGCCCCGGTCGGTACGCACGAGACCTTGCTCGCCTATCTGGTGCGGCGTCTGTTGGAGAACGGCGCCAACAGCTCCTTCGTCAATCAGGTCTATGATCCGGATATTTCCCTCGCGTCGCTGACCACAGACCCCGCCGCTGCCGCGCATGCCATTACGCCCCTCGGAGCGCCGCATCCCAAGATCGCGCCGCCCAAGGATCTGTTCGGCGCCGCCCGGCGCAATTCGGACGGCGTCGACATCGCCAATGAGGCGGTCCTGGCCGACCTCTCGCGCGCCTTCGCCACCGTCCAATCCTGGGCGGCGGCGCCGATCGTCGCCGGTCAGGTGCGGCAAGGCGCGGCGAAGCCGGTTTTGAACCCCGCCGACCACCGCGATATCGTGGGCGCGGTGGTCAACGCCATACCGCAAGATGTGGACGCGGCTTTCTCCCACGCCAGCGCCGCCGCCACGGCATGGGCGCGTACCTCCGCGGCCGAGCGCGCCGCCATCCTGGCGCGGGCCGCCGATCTTCTGGAAGCCCGGATGACGCCGTTATTGGCCTTGATCATCCGCGAAGCCGGCAAGTCGTTGCCCAACGCCGTGGCCGAGGTGCGCGAAGCTGTGGACTTCCTGCGTTATTACGGCGCGGAAGCGGTCCGTACATTGTCTCAGGGCGGTTTTGATCCCGTGGGCCCGGTGGTCTGTATCAGCCCGTGGAACTTTCCCCTGGCGATCTTCACCGGCCAGATCGCCGCCGCATTGGCGTCGGGCAATCCGGTCCTGGCCAAGCCCGCCGAGGAAACGCCGCTGATCGCGGCTGAGGCCGTGCGCATTCTGCATGACGCCGGCGTGCCCGGCGATGTGCTGCACCTTCTGACCGGGGAGGGCGATGTCGGCGCGGCCCTGGTGGGGCATCGGGCGTGCCGGGCCGTGATGTTCACCGGTTCCACCGAGGTCGCGCGCATCATCCAAAGAACCCTGGCGGATAAGCTCTCGCCCAAGGGCCGGCCGATCCCATTGATCGCGGAAACCGGCGGCCAGAACGCCATGATCGTGGATTCCTCGGCGTTGGCCGAACAGGTGGTGGGCGACGTGTTGTCCTCGGCCTTCGACAGCGCCGGACAGCGTTGCTCGGCCCTGCGGGTATTGTGCCTCCAGGAAGATATCGCCGACCGCACGCTGACAATGCTCAAGGGGGCGATGGGCGAACTGAGCGTCGGTCGCCCCGACCGCCTCAGCATCGATGTCGGGCCGGTGATCACCGCCGAGGCCCGCGATGGAATCCTCAAGCATATCGAGACCATGCGCGCCGTGGGCGCCAAAGTGACCCAGGCGCCGGTAAGCGGCGGAACCGACGGCACCTTCGTGCCGCCGACCCTGATCGAGATCGGCCATATCTCCGAACTCAAGCGCGAGGTGTTCGGTCCGGTGCTGCATGTGGTGCGCTATGCCCGGGACGACGCCGAGAAGCTCCTGGCCGAGATCAACGCTACCGGCTACGGCCTGACCTTCGGCCTGCATACGCGTCTGAATGAGAGCATCGATCGGGCGCTCGCCCATATCGAGGCCGGCAATATCTACGTCAACCGCAACGTCATCGGCGCGGTGGTGGGCGTGCAGCCGTTCGGCGGGCGTGGGCTTTCAGGCACGGGCCCCAAGGCCGGCGGCCCGTTGTACATGCGCAAGCTGTTGGAGAACCCGCCCAAGGCGCTGCCGGTGCCGCCGGGGCCGAATGTGGCTCTGGCCCATGCCTATTGCGATTGGCTGCTCATGAACGGCCACGATCTTGAAGCCGAGCGCTGCCGTGGATATGCCGCCCGCGCGGTGGTGGGCCGCAAGGTCGAATTGCCGGGCCCGGTGGGCGAAAGCAATATCTACGAACTCCGGCCGCGCGGCCGGGTGCTGCTGATGCCGTTCAGCGGCACGGGGTTGCTGCTGCAGCTTGGCGCGGTGCTGGCCACCGGCAACGATGCCGTGTTGGACGCGCGTGCGGTCAACGCCGGGCCGCTCGAAAATCTACCCAAGGAGATCGCGAAGCGCGTGTCCATCGTCGATGACTGGACCAAGGCGCCGCTGCCTGCGGCCGCGCTCGTGGAAGGTGACGGCGCGCGCGTGACAGCGGTGGCGGCGGAGATCGCGGCCGTGGACGGGCCGGTGATTCCGATGCAGGGGTTGTCCAGCGGCGATCTTGCCGGCGGATTGGCCGACTACAACCTCGACGGACTGATCGAGGAACGCGCGGTGTCCATCAACACCACCGCCGCCGGTGGGAACGCCAGCCTGATGGCGCTCGAAATCTAAGCCTTCTTCCGGGTCTTCGCCTTGGCCTTGGGGGCGGCGCGTTTCTGGGCGGGCACGCGTTTGCCCTGGGTGATCTCGCTGGTCATCCAGTCGGTGAACGCGGTCACGATCGGCGCGTTGCGCAGCTCGTTGCGGCAGACGATGTAGAACGCCGCCGGCGCCGGTACCTTCAGCGCGAACGGCGCGATCAGGCGCCCCTCCGCCAGAAGACGGCTCGTGGTGATGCTATCCCCGAGGGCCACGCCGTGCCCGTGGATGGCGGCTTCGATGGCGATATGGGCGTCGGACATGTTGTAGGAACGCACGCCGCTCATGGAGGGGGCCCGCGCCGCCGACAACCAGTTCTGCCATTCGCGGCCGTCGTCGCCGTGCAGCATGGTGTGGTGCAGGAGGTCGGACACATCGCGCAGCGGCTTGGCATTGACCAGGGTTGGGCTGCACACCGGGAACAGGTTCATCTGGGTCCACAGCTGGACGTGCCGGTCCGGCCAGGCGCCATTGCCGTAACGGATGCACAGATCGACGTCGGGCGAGGAAATGTCGGCGTCGTCGTTGGACGCCATGAGCTTCAACTGGATGCCCGGATAGCGTTTGATGAATCCGCCGAGGTGCGGGATCAGCCAGAACGACGCGAGCGCGGGCATGCAGCTCACCACCAGGTCGCCCTCGGTCTTCTGGCGGGTGAGCAGGGCCGAAGCCTCGGCGATGGAATCGAAGGCGGCGGCGATCGAGGGCTGCAGCGCCGAGCCGTGAGACGATAGGCGCAACCGCCCGGCGTCGCGGTGGAACAGCGTGACCTTGAGCGCCTCTTCCAGCGCGCGGATCTGGTGGCTGACCGCGCCCGGCGTGACGTTCAACTCGGCCGCCGCGCGCGAGACCGAGAGATAGCGCGCCGTGGCCTCGAAGGCCCGGAGCGGGTTGAGCGGGGGCAGGCGTTTGCGCACGGGAGAGCCGGAAAAATGACTGTTGAGAGAT
The DNA here is from genome assembly GCA_019694335.1 of Rhodospirillaceae bacterium. Classification (GTDB taxonomy): domain Bacteria; phylum Pseudomonadota; class Alphaproteobacteria; order Rhodospirillales; family Rhodospirillaceae; genus SHVO01. The sequence continues at coordinate 10,639 of JAIBCD010000086.1, forward strand.
TCTCACTACATTGCCCCCAATAAAGTCGTTTGCCAAGGTGGCACCACGACCCGAGCATCTTGCCGGATCGGCTATTGGTTGAAGGGCTTTGGGCATGCTTGTGATCGACGCGGCGGAAATCGGGAAAGCCCTTACGCCGGCCCTGGTTATCGAGGCCCTGCGTGAAGCCTTCAGGGCGCCGATCGAGGTGCCGGTCCGGCACCATCACTCCATCCCGCGCGGCCCCGACGAACTCGCGACCTTGCTGCTCATGCCGGCCTGGCATAAGACCGGCGGCTATATCGGCGTGAAGATCGCGTCGGTGTTTCCGCTCAATGCCAAACGTAACGCCCCGTCGGTCGAGGCCTCCTACCTGCTGATGGCGGGCGATACCGGAACGCCGCTCGCGGTCATGGATGGCCGCGCGATCACGTTGTGGCGCACGGCCGCGGCCTCGGCGCTGGCCGCGAGCTATCTCGCCAAGCCCAAGGCGCAACGCCTGCTGATCGTGGGCGCGGGCGCGCTCGCGCCTTATCTGATAAAGGCCCACGCCACTGCGCGGCCGATTGCCGAGGTGGAGGTCTGGAATCGCGACGTCGCCAAAGCCGAAACCCTTGCTGCCCAGCTCGACGGCAGCCTGAAAGTAACGGCCACCCCTGATCTTGAATCCGCCACGCGCCGTGCCGACATCATCAGCGCCGCGACCCTGTCGACCGAACCGCTGATCAAAGGCGCCTGGCTCCAGCCTGGCGTGCATGTCGATCTGGTGGGGGGCTTCACACCCAAGATGCGCGAGGCCGATGACGATTGCGTGCGTAGGGCTTCGGTGTTCGTCGATACCAGGGCGGGGGCCTCGAAGGAGGCAGGCGACATCGTGCAGCCTTTGCAGTCGGGTGTGATCGCCGACCAGGACATCAAGGGCGACCTGTTCGACTTATGCCGTGGCGTGCATTCCGGCCGCGCGCGCGAGGACGAGATCACCTACTTCAAGTCGGTGGGCACCGCGATCGAGGATCTCGCCGCGGCGGTACTGGTCTGCAGCCGCGTCAAAGGCTGATTTTGGGATGCGCGAGAAAGCACCATAAAACCGCAATCTTCGCGATCATGAGAAATTCTCACGACGGCTGGTTTAATAAACTCGATTGAGAAATGACCGGAGAGAGCCCACCCTTTACGCAGTGATCGTGTGATGTGTTGAGTTCCCCATGAAGCAGGCTCGAGTCATCGACAACAGCAAACAGTTGGGAAGCAGCACGGCGCGCTCCGCCCCGGATCTGGACCGCCAGAACCTCGAGCGCCTGCGCGAGAAGTACGAGAACAATCCCAACGAATTCTTCGACCCGAAATTCCGCCGCGTCGCGGAGCGCATCTTCGACGCCCGCGGCACGCGCGCCACGCCGTTTTCCGGCATCCCGACGCTGCTGACCGCGCCCTATCTGAAGCTGGCCGCAGATACCGATCTCTCCGGCTTGCAGGTGGCGCTGACCGGCGTGCCCATGGATCTCGGCGTCACCAATCGCGCCGGCGCCCGCTTCGGGCCGCGCGCCTTGCGCAACATCGAGCGCATTGGCCCATACAACCACGTTCTCGACTGCATGCCGCTGGGCGAACTCAAGATCGCGGACATCGGCGACGTGCCGTTCCAGTCGCGGTTCGACATAAAGCTCAGCCACCAGGATATCGAGGCGCACTTCAGCCGCATCCTCGACGCGGGCGTGAAGACGCTGGCGGTCGGCGGCGACCATTCCGTCACGCACCCGATCTTGCGCGCCTATGGCCGCAAGGAGCCGGTGGCGGTGATCCACATCGACGCCCACTGCGACACGGGTGGCGCGACCGACGCCAACAAGTTCCACCACGGCGGCCCGTTCCGCAACGCGGTGCTCGACGGCGTGATCGACCCCAAGCGGATGATCCAAATCGGCATCCGGGGCGCGGCCGAATACCTGTGGGAGTTCTCGAAGGATGCAGGCATGACCGTTATCCATGCCGAGGATATCGATCGCATGGGCATCGACGCGGTGATCGCCAAGGCCCATGAAGTGGTCGGCAACGGCCCGGTCTACCTGTCGTTCGATGTGGACGCCATCGACCCGGCTTTCGCGCCCGGCACCGGGACGCCCGAAGTCGGCGGCCTCACCACCCGTGAGGCGCTCGCGATCGTGCGCGGCATGAAGGGCCTCAATATCGTCGGCGGTGATGTCGTGGAAGTGGCGCCGGAATACGACGCCACGCACAACACCGCCCATGTCGGCGGCCAGATGCTGTTCGAGCTCCTGAGCCTGATGGTGTTCAGCCCGTCCATCGGCAAGCGGACCGCGTAAAGTCCGTCTTTTTGCTTTTCCGGGGCCGCTTGGCCCCGTAGGCTGCCGCCACATCGAGACAGCTGCCATCAAAACTCTTAAGAGGGGGCGGGCCGTGAACGGCCCGCGGGGAAACGATGGATCTCATCGTCATTGCGATCTACATCGGCGCCATGCTCGGCATCGGCTGGTATGCCAAGCGGCGCACCCGCAATGAGGAGGAATTCCTGGTCGCGGGCCGCAGGCTCGGGCCGTTCATGTATGCGGGCACCATGGCGGCGGTCGTGCTGGGCGGGGCCTCGACCGTCGGCGGCGTCGGCCTCGGCTATCAGTTCGGCATCTCCGGCATGTGGCTGGTGTTCTTCATCGGCACCGGCGTCCTGCTGCTGTCCTGGGCATTCGCCGCGCGCATCAACCGGCTCGAGGTCTACACCGTCAGCCAGATGCTGGAATTGCGCTACGGCCCCGGTGCCAGCCTTTTGTCCGGCATCGTCATGGCGGCTTACACCTTGATGCTGTCGTGCACGTCGACCATCGCCTACGGCGCGATCTTCGCGGTGTTGTTCGGGCTCGGCAAAGTGCCGGCGATCCTGCTCGGCGGCGGTGTGGTGATCCTGTACTCGACCCTCGGCGGCATGTGGTCGATCACGCTTACCGATTTCGTCCAATTCATCATCAAGACCGTCGGTATCTTCTTCATCCTGCTGCCGATCCTGCTGACACAGGCGGGAGGGCTCGATGGCCTGCACGAGAAGCTCGCACCCGAGATGTTCGATTTCGGCAATATCGGGCAGGGGCGCATCGTCACTTACTTCGTGGTGTATTTCTTCGGCCTGGTGATCGGCCAGGATATCTGGCAGCGCGTGTTCACCGCCGGCAGCGAACGTGTCGCCAAATGGGCGGGCGTGGCCTCCGGCGTCTACTGCCTGCTGTACGCGGTCGCGGGCGCCGTCATCGGCATGTGCGCCCATGCGCTGCTGCCCGCGATCGCCGACCGCAACGACGTCTACCCGACGATCGTGAAGCAGGCGCTTCCCGTCGGCATTTCCGGCCTGGTGATGGCCGCGGCGCTGGCGGCGATCATGTCCACCTCGTCGGGCGCGCTGATCGCTACGGCGACGGTGGTCAAGGAAGATATCGCCCGCCGCCTGTTCAAGAAGGCGGCGGCCGGCGATCAGGCGACCCGTGACCACGACGAAGTGCGCTCCAGCCGCGGATATATCCTGGGCTTCGGCATCGTCGTCGTCGCCATCGCCTGCGTGCTGAAGGACGTGGTGGCGGCGCTGACCATCGCCTACGACATTCTGGTCGGCGGATTGGCCGTCGCCATCATCGGCGGCATCATCTGGCGCCGCGCCACCATGACCGGCGCGCTGGCGAGCATCATCGCCGGCACCGCGCTGACCCTCGGATGGATG
>JAIBCD010000087.1 GCA_019694335.1 Rhodospirillaceae bacterium
GTGGTGGCCAGGGCGCCGAGCTGCGCCGGCGAGAGCACCGCGAGCTGGGCCGGCGTCAGCGCTCCGACCTCGGCGGGCGTCAGGCCTTTGATCTGCTGGGTGGACATGGCGGCGATGTCGTCGGCGCCGAAGGCGTCGATCTGCGCGCCCAGCAGCACCGACAGCTGATTGGGGCTGAACACCATCTGGCTGGGCGACAACGCGGTGATCTGGGTGGCGGTCAGCGCGGTCATCTGGCGCGGCGACAGCACGGTGAGGTCGGTGGTGGTGAGGGCGGGGATCTGGAACGGCGTGAAGGCCGCGATCTGGGTCGTCGTCAGCGCCGCGATGTCGGCCGCGGTCAACGCGCCAACGGCCGTCGCCGAAAGATCGGCGATCTGGGTCGCGCTGAGACCTGTAACGAACGAAACCATGGCCTGGTCCTGAATAGCTTTGCCCCCGCCTTTTTATGAGCGAGCGGGTGGCCGGCTTCCTTAAAAGCAAGAACCGGACCACTCGCTTCGGTATTTTATGTAGATATAACAACGATTTATGGTGGGGCCCCGCAAGCGTGGGGCGGTGCGGGAGGCAAATCTTGCCGGGTGGCGGAGGGTTTTGCCTCAGCCTGGTTTTTGCCCGCAGACCACCATCGATCGGGCGAATTGCGGGATCAGGTCGGGGCGCTTCACGGTCACGTTTTCGAAGCCGGCCTCGCGGAACAATCGGCTCAGGGTACGCGGCGAGAAGAACTTGATATGGCCGTGGTCCCAAAGCGGATTCATTTTCAAGTCAAAACGCCCCAGCACGGCGGTGGCGATGTTCTTGAGATAGCCGTGGTAGATCGTGGACACGACCAGCAGGCCGCCGGGCTCAAGCAGCGCGTAAGCGGCTTGGGCAAGGCGGCGCGGGAAGTAGAGGTGTTCGATCACCTCCAGACTCACCACCGCCTGAAAGGCGCCGAACCGGGCACGCAGATCCTCGTAAATGGTGCCGTGCTGAAGGCCGGTGAGCGCAGGGTACGAGGATCGCGTGAGGGCGAGGCCCTGATGCGAGGGTTCGATGCCCGCGACCTCGAACCCTCTGGACGCGAGATGCGCCGCCACCGCGCCGTTGCCGAATCCGATTTCGAACAGGCGCCGGCCGCCGGGCGGGCCCAGAAGGCGTTCCACGGCGGGAAGCAGGTACGCGTTATAGGGAGTCAGGCCCGGCTCAGGATGCGTGTAAGAGCTTAGATCCTCACGCATCAGGTCAATGAAATCGGGGGTTTTGCCGCTCATCCGGTCACTCTAGCCGATTTCCCGGCCAGGCGGGCGAATAGGCCTTGTTGGGCTGCGCGGCCCTTGCATAATCATCCGGAAACGTGGGGCGTTCGAGGGTTATGACAGAGTTCGATCTCACCATTCGGGGCGGCACGCTCGCCAACGACAAGGAAACCTTCCGCGCCGATATTGGCATCATTGGGGACAAGATCGCGGCGGTGGGCCCGGGGCTCGCGCCCGGGCGCCGGAACATAGACGCGGCCGGCCATTACGTGCTGCCGGGCGGCATCGACACCCACTGCCATGTCGAGCAGCTTTCCGGCATGGGCCGCATGACCGCCGACGATTGGTATTCGGCCAGCGTGTCGGCGGCCTTCGGCGGCACCACCACGATCGTGCCGTTCGCCGCCCAGCATCGCGGCAAATCCCTCAAGAAGGTCGCCGCCGACTACGCCGCGCTGGCGGCCGAGAAATCGGTGATCGATTACAGCTACCACGTCATCCTCACCGAAACCGACGACGTGACCTTGCGCGAGGATCTGCCGGCCTTGATCCGCTCGGGCATCACATCGTTCAAGGTCTATATGACCTACGACGCCTTGAAGCTCGACGACTATCAGATGCTCGAGGTTCTGGCGGTGGCGGCGCGCGAGAAGGCCCTGTGCATGGTGCACGCCGAGAACACCGACGTGATCCGCTGGATCTCCAAGCGACTGTTGGAGCAAGGTTACGGCGCGCCCAAGTATCACGGCACCAGCCATATGCACCTCGCCGAAGGCGAGGCGACCCACCGGGTCATCCAGTTGGCGCGGCTGTTCGAGGTGCCGATCCTGATCGTGCATGTCTCGGCGCGCGAGGCGGTGGGCGCGATCCAGATGGCGCGCCAGGCGGGCTTGCAGGTGTTCGGCGAAACCTGCTCGCACTACCTGGTGCTGACCGCCGAAAACATGGATTTGCCCGGCACGGAAGGCGCCAAGTACTGCTGCAGCCCGCCGTTGCGCGATAAGGCGGCACAGGATGCGCTGTGGAAGGCGCTCAAGAACGGCACGCTGCAGGTGCTGTCCTCGGACCACGCGCCCTATCGCTATGACGAGACCGGCAAGCTGCCATATGGGCAGGCCACCACCTTCAAGGACGTCGCCAATGGCATGCCCAGCCTGGAGGCGCGGCTGCCGATCCTGTTTTCGGAAGGCGTGAGCAAGGGACGCCTCACGCTGCCCGAGTTCGTGGCGCTCAGTTCCGCCAATCACGCGCGGATGTATGGGATGTACCCCAGGAAAGGCGTGCTCGCCGCCGGAGCCGACGCCGATGTGACGATCTGGAACCCGGTCAAGAAGGTCACGCTCGCCACCGATATTCTGCACGACCGCACCGGGTACACGCCGTTCGACGGGATGGAGATCACCGGCTGGCCCGAGACCGTGGTCAGCGCCGGGCGCGTGGTGGTGGAGGGCGGCAGGCTGCACGCCGAAAAAGGCAGCGGCCGGTTCATCGCGCGCGGCGTACCGGAGGCCCTGGCCACCGACCGCGAGATTTCCACCGAAGCCTATTTTTTCCGCGCGCTCGCCGACGCGAAGAGGACCAAATGAGCCGTAAACTTGCCCTTGCCGTAGCCCAGATGGGGCCGGTGCATCTCGCCGACGGCCGCAAGAAAGTAGTCGGGCGCCTTCTGGAGATGCTGAAGGAAGCCAAGGCCCGCAGCGCCGATTTCGTGGTGTTTCCGGAGCTCGCGCTCACCACCTTCTTCCCGCGCTATTGGATGAGCCAGGAAGAGGCGGTGGCGAAGTATTTCGAGAAGTCCATGCCCAATCCGGACGTGCAGCCGCTGTTCGACGCGGCCAAGGCGGCGGGCATCGGCTTCTACCTCGGCTATGCCGAGATCGCCAAGGACGGCCACCACTACAACACCGCCATCATCGTCGACAAAAGCGGCGCCATCGCCGGCAAGTACCGCAAGATCCACCTGCCGGGGCATTCCCACCACATCGAGTCCGCGCCGTTCCAGCACCTCGAGAAGAAGTTCTTCGAAGTCGGCAACCTGGGTTTCCCGGTTGTTGAAACCATGGGCGCCAAGATCGGCATGTGCATCTGCAACGACCGGCGGTGGCCCGAGACCTGGCGGGTGATGGGCCTGCAAAGCGCCGAGCTGGGCGTGCTCGGGTACAATACGCCGTCGGTGAATATCCACTGGCCGGAGCCGGTGCATCTGCGCATGCAAAGTCATCTGCTGTCGTTGCAGGCGGCGGCCTACCAGAACGCCATGTGGGTTGCTGCGGCCGGCAAGTGCGGCGCCGAGGACGGGTTCCACATGATCGGCGGTTCGGCTATCGTGCAGCCCTCGGGCGAAATCGCCGCGCAGGCGGTGACCGAGGGCGACGAAGTGATCTTCGCCAATATCGACCTCGCACTCGGCGACACCTTCCGCCAGCACGTATTCAACTTCGCCAAGCACCGCCGGCCGGAGCACTATGGCCTGATCACCGAACGCGTCGGCGCGGGCCCCCCGCTGCCGCCCGTCACGGAGTAAGGGGAGGAGCGATGGGCAGGTTTCTTCCGGTCTATGTGATCAATCCCAATTCGTCGGCGGCAGTGACCGACCGCATCGCCTGGGCCGCGCGCGAAGCATGGCCCGGCGACGATCCCGAAGTCACCTGCGTCACGCTCGAGGACGGCCCCCCCGGCATCATCACCGCCCAGCACATCCTGGACGTGACGCCGATGGTCAGCGCCTTCGTGCAGGACCGTTCGCCGCGCGCCAGCGCCTTCGTCATCGCCTGTTTCAGCGACCCCGGCGCGGCCGCGGCGCGCGCGGTGACCACCAAGCCGGTGATCGGTATCGGCGAGGCCGGCATGACCGAAGCCCGCGCCATCGGCAACATCGGCGTCGTCGCCATCAGCAGCAACGCCAAGCAGCGCCACTACGACTATTACCGCCAGCTCGGTTTCGAGAGCGACGTGTGCGGCGAGCGCGCGATCGATCTCACCCCCCTGCAATCCGGCGACGAAACGCTGGCGTTCGGACGGATCGTCGATGCCGCCGCCGCGTTGCGTGACAAGGACGACGCCGACGCCATCGTGCTCGGTTGCGCCGGTATGTCGCAACTGCGCGCGCGGGTCGAGGCCGCCGTCGGAATTCCGGTGATCGATCCGTGCGGCGCCGCCGTCCGCCAGGCCGTGGCGCGCGTGACCGCGAACTCGCGCGCGGCCGACTAAAAGAATTCGTCGGAGGCAGGATATGCGTATCGAGATCGATCCCGAGCTGGTCGAGCACTACATCATGAAGCTCGGCACCTTCGGGGCCTATGGCGATACCGGCGTCTGGCGCGTGGTCTATTCACCCGAATGGGTCGGGGCCATGGACCAATACGCGGCCTGGTGCGGGGACGCGGGCCTTACGGTCAGGCGCGATACCGTCGGCAATCTGTGGGGCGTGCTCAAGGGCACCGAGGGCGGCAAGTCCATCGTCTCCGGTTCGCATATGGACACCCAGCGCCCGGGCGGGCGCTATGACGGCGCCCTGGGCGCGCTGGCCGGCCTGATCGCCATCGGCGCCTTGAAGAAGCAATTCGGCACGCCCAAGCGCACGCTCGAAGCCGTTGCCTTCTGCGAGGAAGAGAGCAGCCGGTTCCCGACCACCAATTTCTGGGGTTCCTCGGCCATCGTCGGGCGTATCAAGCCGGGCGCGGCGGAGACCATCAAGGGCTACGCCGACGAAACCGTGGCGGACGCCATGAGGTCCGTGGGCCTCGATCCGGCGCGCATCGGCGAGTCCAGGCGCGATGACATCGACACGTTCCTGGAACTGCATGTGGAGCAGGGGCCGATCCTGGAACACGGCGGCTATCCTGTCGCGGTGGTCGACGCCATCACCGGGATCCGGCACAAAAAGGTCACGCTCAAGGGCGTGCAGAACCACGCCGGCGCCTTCCCCATGGACCTGCGCAAGGATCCCATGGCGGGTTTCGCCGAGATCGCTTCCGGCCTGATCGACAACGCCCACCGCATGGGCCGTCCGGCGGTGACCACCATCGGGCGCATCGCGGTCGATCCCAATTTCCCGTCGGTCGTGCCGGGCAATGTCGAGTTCGTCGTCGATGCCCGCCATCCCAACGAGGCCGTGCGCCAGGAGATGTATGCCAGGCACGACGCCTTCATGCGCGGGGTCGCCGCCCGCCGGGGTCTCGACATCACCATCGAGCAATTGCTCGACCACGCGGCCTGCCCGAGCGATCCGGGCCTGGTGAAACTCCTGCATCGCGCCGCGGAGAAGCAGGGTGTGCGGGTTTTCCAGATGGCGAGCGGCGCCGGGCATGACTCCCAGCAGATGGCCGCCATCGCCAAGGTCGCCATGATCTTCGTGCGCAGCAAGGACGGCCGCAGCCACACCCAAGAGGAGTTCTCCTCGATCGAGGATATCGTCCAAGGTATCCGCGTGCTCGCCGCCGGGATGCACGAACTGGCGTATTGAGGAGTCTCGCATGGCCGCATGCGATCCCGTCATCCGCGAGGCCAAGGTGGCCGCCGCGGCGGATGTGTTCGCCTGCGACTCGGTGTCGCCGGCGGCAGATCGCCGCCCTCGGTCATGATCTGCCCAAGGGTGAGCCGGAAATCGCCGGCCTGGGCTGTAGCGTCACGTCCGGTGGTATTGACGGGCATATTCACCTTTCCCAGGACGTGGGGGCCGATGCCCGCCGCGATCACGGCACGCCTTCCGGCGCGCAATTTTCAATCCACGATGCTGTCGAAGGCCGTCTTCGAAACCGCCAATAGCTCAAGAAGTACAATAGGTTGCCTCGAAAACCCGTGCGCCGGCTGCATGGGGCTTTGCGGACATCGAACGGGACGCAACCTGTGTCAAATGGGATGATTCACCGTCGGCGGCTGAATCACCGGCCGCCATCCGAGGAGAAACCAGAGCTCGCGTCCGCTCCGAGCGACGCACAAGAACGGAGGACGTTATGATCAGAACGGTCACGCGTATCCATTCCCGACACGGCGACGAACATCCCCTCACGCCGCGCATGGTCGCCATCGCCGGCGCGGTCTATTGCCCCACCGCCGTCGCGATCGGACTGTTCGACAACAAATTCCTTCTGATGGCCTGGATCATGGCCGGGTTCTTGGGGCTTTCCCTATATCTCGCGTTGGACCGGCGCATGCCTCTCATCAATCCTGGCACGCTGTTTTTCAGCGCCACGGTGCTCGGCTGCCTGGCGGGCTTCTTGCTCGACCTGGCCTGACTCCGCCCGCGGCGTAGCGGCAGGAATTCAAATTGGGTACGGTGGCCTCTGCCTGAACGGAGAGGTCGAACATGATCCGGAACATCCTGCGCGCGGGCGTCTGTTGGGCGGCGGCCTGCTCATCCGCCTGCTCATCCGCAAATGCGGCGATCGACGCGCCGGCGACACGCGCGGCGGTGAGCAGGCTCCTCGACAACGGCTATCCGCAGTTGGAGGCACTCTACAAGGACATCCATAGCCATCCCGAACTGGGCCTGCAGGAGGTTCGCACCGCCGCCAAGCTCGCGGCCGAGATGCGCGCGGCCGGTTTCGAGGTCACCGAGAAGGTCGGCAAGACCGGCATTGTCGCCATCTACAAGAACGGCCCCGGGCCGCTGGTGATGGTACGCACCGAACTCGACGGCTTGCCGATGGAGGAGAAGACCGGCCTGCCTTACGCCAGCGTCGCCAAACAGACTACCGCGGCTGGCCGCGAAACCTTCGTCGCCCATAGTTGCGGGCACGACATCCACATGGCGGCCTGGGTGGGCACGGCGCGTGCGCTGGTGGCGATGAAGGACAAGTGGCACGGCACGCTTATGTTCATCGGCCAGCCCGCGGAGGAGACGGCCGGCGGGCCGGAAGACATGCTGGCCGACAAATTGTTCGAACGCTTCGGCAAGCCGGTCATGGGTTTCGCGCTGCATGTGGGCGGCGACACCCCGGCGGGCGAGGTCAACTATAAGCCCGGCGTGGTGATGTCCAACTCGGACGGGCTGGCCATTCAATTCAATGGCCGTGGGGCCCACGGCTCCCGGCCGAGCCAGGCCATAGACCCCATCGTGATGGCGGCGCGCTTCGTCGTGGACGTGCAAAGCGTGGTGAGCCGCGAGAAGGATGCCGCCGAATTCGGCGTGATCACCATCGGCGCCATCGAGGGCGGCAGCGCCGGCAATATCATCCCCGACCACGTCAACCTGCGCGGCACGATCCGTTCCTACACGCCCGAAGTGCGCAAGGGGCTCGCGGCCGGCATTCAGCGCACCGCGGCCGCGGTCGCCGCCATGGCCGGGGCGCCGGCTCCGGATGTGAAGATCACGACCGGCGCCACGGCGGTGGTGAACGACTCCGGCCTCGCCGAGCGCACCGGCGCGGTGTTCAAAGCCGCCTTTGGCGCCAAAGCCGTCCGCGACGAGCAGCCAGGGTCGGCGAGCGAGGACTATTCGGTGTTCGTCCTGGCCGGCGTACCCTCGATGTACTTCGGAATCGGCGGCGCCGATCCCGCGAAGCTGGCCGAAGCCAGGGCCAAGGGCACGGAACTGCCCGGCAATCACTCGCCCATGTTCGCGCCGCTGCCGGAGCCCAGCATCCGCACCGGCGTGGAGGCGATGACGCTGGCGGTGATGAACGTGATGCAGCCATAAGCGCGTTACGGCGGGCGGGAAATTCGCTACTCTTGCGCCAGGTTCTCTAGGAGAAAAATCATGATCCGACAGGTTTTACTGAGCGGCGTTTGTTTTCTGGTGGCGTCCGTGTCCATGGCGGCGGCGGCGATCGATGCGCCGGCCACGCGGGCGGCGGCGGGTAAGATCCTGGATGCCGACTACCCGCGCCTCGATGCGCTCTACAAGGACATCCACAAGAACCCCGAACTGGGCTTCCAGGAAGTCCGCACGGCCGCCAAGCTGGCCGCCGAGATGAAGGCCATCGGCTTCGAGGTGACCGAGAAGGTCGGCAAGACCGGCATCGTCGCCATTTTCAAGAACGGCCCGGGCCCGATGGTGATGGTACGCACCGAGCTGGACGCGCTGCCCATGGAGGAAAAAACCGGCCTGCCGTATGCCAGCACCGCCAAGCAGATGTGGAACGGCAAGGAGACCTTCGTCGATCACAGCTGCGGCCACGATATCCACATGGCGGCCTGGGTGGGCACGGCGCGCGCGCTGGTGGCGATGAAGGACAAGTGGCACGGTACCCTCATGTTCATCGGCCAGCCGGCGGAAGAGACCACCGGCGGCGCCAAGGCCATGCTCGCCGACAAGCTGTTCGAGCGGTTCGGCAAGCCGGACATCGGCTTCGCGCTGCATACCGGCCCCAATCCCGCCGGCCAAGTCAGCTACAAGCCGGGCGTCAATTCCTCCAATTCCGACAGCCTGGAGATCAAGTTCCTGGGCCGCGGCGCGCATGGCTCCCGGCCCAGCCAGTCGATCGATCCGATCATGATGGCCTCACGGTTCGTGGTGGACGTGCAGAGCGTGGTCAGCCGCGAGAAGGACGCCGCCGAATTCGGCGTGGTCACCATCGGCGCCATCGAGGGCGGCAGCGCGGGCAACATCATCCCGGACAACGTCGTCCTGCGCGGCACGATCCGCTCCTACCGGCCCGACGTGCGCGAGACCCTGACCGGCGGCGTGCGCCGCACCGCCAACGCCGTCGCCATGATGGCGGGCGCGCCGCAGCCCCAGGTGACCATCACCCCCGGCGGCGACGCGGTGGTGAACGACATCCCGATCGCCGAACGCACCGGCGCGCTGTTCAAGGCGGCGTTCGGCGACAAAGCCATCAAGAACGACGAGCCGGGCTCGGCGAGCGAGGACTACTCGGCGTTCATCCAGGCCGGCGTGCCGTCGCTGTTCTTCGGCATCGGCGGCGTCGATCCCGTCAAACTCGCCGACGCCAAGGCCAAGGGCATCGCGTTCCCCGGCAACCATTCCCCGCAATTCGCGCCGCTCCCCGAGCCCGCGATCCGCACGGGCGTGGAGGCGATGACCATCGCGGTCATGAGCGTGGTGGGGCAGTAAGTTAGGGCTAACCGGGGAAAAGCGCGCGCTGCAAAATCGTCAGTGCGCTGATCACCGTTACGGCGATAGTCAGCAGCATGCCGCCGATGCGGCCGACGCGGAACTGTAGACTCCCCGGTTTGGCGTACATGCCGAAGGGGTGGAGGATGCGCGACAGCAGCAGCATCCCCATCAGCTTGTGAACATGCGCGGCCGGCAGGCCGGACATTTCCAGGAACGCGACCATTAGCGTGATCAGTGGTACGTATTCCGCGAAATGGCCGTGGGCGCGGATGGCGCTGCGTAGCGCCTCGTTGCCGCCGTCGCCGAACCCGGCCCTGTGGCGGCGGCGCAGGCGCACCACCTGAAGCCCGAGCGCCACATAGATCAGCGCGAGGATCGCGAGATAGGTGGCGGTGATCGAGGGCATCTGCATGGCTGGGCCCCCTCAATAAAACGACGCGCAGCTTTCGTTGGTGACCAGCCCGACGGTCTTCTGGTGGAAGTCCTTGCGGTAGGCGAGCGCGATCTCGTTGACGAGTTTGCGGATGTCGGCGGAATCGGGACCGTGGACCTGCAGGATCTTGGAGGACTCGCGCGTCAGCATGCGGGTGTCGGGGTCGAGCCATTGGCCCTGGCCGTCGTAGACCGTGAACCCGTTGGGGAAGCGCGGCGTGACCACGGTCTCGAGGAACTTGGCGAAGGCCAGGCCGCTGATCGGGTGGCCGTCCTGGTCCTTCTGGCCGAAGAACATCTGCACCTGCAGCACCCGGGTCTGGCCGGTGAACGGGCAGGCGTCGGCGGCATATGACGGGCGCACGAATAGCAGCGCGCAGAGCGTGAGCGCCCAAAGGTGCCGGTATTTCATGTGAAACCCCCGCTGTTGCAGCGAGGGCAATTGTACCCGGTCGCGGCCCTTCGCTGAAGGGCGGGTCTTAAGACGCTACCGTGATCTGGTCTTCGGCCACCACGCGTTCGCGGCCCGTGACCGTATCCTTGATGCGGTATTGGAAGCTCGTGCCTTCGAGGGGCAACAGGCGCGTGATCTCGAACCGCGCGGTCTGGAGCTCCTGCTCCATGTCCTTGGAGCGGATCTCGCCGGCGCGGCCCAACAGGGTGACCGACGCGCCGATGCTCAGCTTATGGCGCTGCACGGACCGCGCCCATTCCGGACGCATGGCGCCGCGGGGCTGGGCATTGAGCTTGTTCAAGAAGCGGTTTTCCATGATTTCACCAAAAGACCGGTTCACCAAAAGAAAACGGCGGAGCGGCCAAATGCCGCTCCGCCGCCAAATGCAGCTTAGAGAGCCTTGAGATTGCCGGCCGCGGTCTTGCCGCGTTCGCTCATCAGGTCATAGCTGACCTTCTGGCCTTCGTTGAGGCCGCGCAGCCCGGCGCGTTCCACCGCCGAGATGTGGACGAAAACGTCCTTGGAGCCGTCGTCGGGCTGGATGAAACCGAAGCCCTTGGTGCTGTTGAACCACTTCACAGTGCCGTTTGCCATATCGTGTATTGCCTTGCTTATGTCCTGATAGGACGGGTGCCGCCAGCGCGACCCGCGCGGACGGATCAATTCGAAACAGGTAGGGAGTCGGGTCTGGCTCTCAGGAAGGCGAGGGCGGGACGAGATTGCGACCTATGACGAGCCGATGACCCTAATATAGGGGCATTTCGCATTTTTTACAATGAAGACAGCCGGATAGGCGCCGTCCCCACCCCCAGGAAGGGGCGTGGGCCTTGGAATCGTTAGGTTAAACGGCGGTGGCGGCTAGGTCCGGACGGCCCTCAGTCTGGCGGTCGCGGCGGTGTCCACGGCCTCGCCGGCGATCTGGACACCGTAGTGAGTTCTGGCGGTTTCAGCCGAGATCAGGCCGTCCAGCACATTCTCCAGCACCGCGGCGGGGTCGCGCTTGAACGGGTCGCCGTAGCCGCCGCCCGAGGGACCGTAGGACACCAGGCGGTCGCCGGCCTTGGCTTTCTGGTAAGGCACCTTCGACGGCATCGATTGGGTTTTGCCGCCGCTGATCTGGTCGAGGCGCGCGGGCTGGCCGTCGACACCGCCGCCGAAGCCCCAGGGGCGGAACTTGTGGCCGTCGCCTTCGATCGAGAAGCCGCCGTCGCCGAGGTAGGTGAACTCGCGCACCGAGCCGATGCCGCCGCGCCATTCGCCCGGCGCCACCACGTCCTCGCGCAGTTCGTAGCGTTCGACGCGCAAGGGCAGGTGGGATTCCATGTCCTCGATCGGGTTGTTGCGGGTGTTGGCGAACAGGGTGTCGACCGCGTCCATGCCGTCCACGCCATGACGCCCGCCGTAGGAGCCTTCCAGGATCTCCATATGCACCCAGGGGGCGCCGGCGTTGTCGCCGCTGAAGGCGATCACGCGCAGGTTGCCGATGCCGGCCGAGACCTGCTTGGGTGTCGCCTGCGACAGCGCCTTCATCACGGTGTCCGCCAGCGCGTTGCCGGGACAGAAGCGCGCGATCACCGGCGCGGGGAAAATCGGATTGGCGAGACACCCTTTGGGCGCCACGATCTTGATGGGGCGCGTGAGGCCGCTGTTCTGCGGGATCGGCCCATAGGTGACGCTGTCCAGCAGCACCGAGCGGATGGTGAGCCAGATGGCGCAATCGACCGTGCCTTCCAACGGCATATTGATGGGCCGGTCCGAGACCTGCGGCGCGGTGCCGGTCAGGTCGACGGTCATCTCGTCGCCTTTGACGGTGATGGTGGCCGAGATCGGCAGGTCGCGGCGGTGCGCGGCGGAATCGTCGAGGAAGCCGTCGATATAGGTAGTGGCGCTGTAGACGCCGTCGGGCAGTTCCTGGATGGCGGCGCGCATCAGGCGCTCGGAGTAGTCCATCAGGTCTTCGCAGGCGTTGGTGACGGTGGCTTTGCCGTAACGCTTCACCAGATCAAGGAACCGCTGGGCGCCGATCTGGGCCGAGGCGATCTGGGCTTCCATGTCGCCCACCACCAGGTCGGAGATGCGGATGTTGTCGCGCATGATGTGCCACACCATGGCGTTCTTCCGGCCGCCTTCGATCACCTTGATGGCCTTGAACTGCAGGCCCTCGGCGTAGGTGTCGACCGCATCGACGATGCCGCAGCTGCCGGGGGTGTGGGCGCCGATGTCGAGGTGGTGCGCGGTGGTGACCGAGAAGCCGATCAGGTCCGGACCGTCGAACACCGGCACGCAGAAGCCCACGTCCGGCCCGTGCGAGGCGCCACCGTAGGGATCGTTGTGCATGATCACGTCGCCGGGAGCGATGGTTTCCCCGCGCGCGGCGAGCTGCTTGAGAATGCCGCGCACATAGCCCGGGATCGGGCCGGATTGCAGCGGCGTGCTCATCTTGCATTCGCACAATTGCCGGCCTTCGGCGTCGGTCAACGCCGCGCCGAAATCCTCGGACTCGCGGATGATGCTGGAATAGCTCATCCGCATCAGCTTGTGCCCCATCTCGATGGCGATGTTCTCGAGCGCGCCCTGGATCACCGCGCCGGTGATGGCATCGACCCGGGTATTCGTGGGCTTTGAATTCCGCACATAATTCATTTGCGGGCTCCTTCGCGCGTGAGGATGAGGTTGCCGATCTTGTCCTGTTCCGCACACCACCGGGGCGGAACCACGGTGGTGGAATCCTTCTGCAAGAATATCGCCGGGCCCTTTATCGGGACGCCGACCGGCAGTTGGTGGCGGCGGTAGATGGCCGTGTCGAAGGCCTTGAGTTCGCCGTCCACCCGGAACACGCAGTTGCCGGTGCGAACCCTGGCCTTGTCGAGACTGCCGCCGGCGGGGGCGCTCAAGGCCTTGATCTTGGGCATGGCGCCGACGCCGATCAGGCGGACGTTGACCACTTCTATCGTGTTGCCGCGGAAGGCATGGCCGTATTCCCGCTGGTGCTGGGCGTGGAAGGCTTCCCACACGGCCTCCATGGCTTTGGCATCGAGCGTGCCCGCCGGGATCGGGGTTTTCAGTTCATAACCCTGGCCGACATAGCGCAAATCCCCGTCGCGGATGAAGGTGAGCTTTGAGGTGTCGAGATGATCGCTCTCGAACTGGGCGATCAGATATTTCTCCATGGCCGCGAAGTCGGCGTTGAGGCGGGCGAGGTCGACATTCGTGCTCAGCTGGAACTGGGTGCGGATCGCCTCGTACTTGAGGTCGGTGGTGAGCAGGCCCATGGCGGAGGTGATGCCGGGATAGGGCGGCACGATCACTTCGGGAATCTCGAGGATGTCCGCGACTTCCGCGCCGTGCAAGGGCCCCGCGCCACCGAAGGCCACCAGCGCGAAGCCGCGCGGGTCCACGCCCTTCTGCACCGTGCGAGACCTGATCGCATTCGCCATGTTGCTGTTGATGACCGTGAGGATGCCTTCCGCGGTTTCCTGGGTGCTCATGCCCAAGGCGCCCGCGAGGTTTTCCACCGCGCGCGTGGCGGCGGCGGCGTCGAGCTTCATGCCGCCGCCGAGGAAATCGTCCTTGTCCAGGCGGCCCAGCACCAGGTTGGCGTCGGTGACCGTGGGTTCGGTGCCGCCTTTGCCGTAAGCGGCAGGGCCGGGCACCGCGCCCGCGCTGCGTGGGCCTACTCTAAATGCGCCGCCGCGATCCAGGTGCGCGATCGAGCCGCCGCCCGCGCCGATGGTGTGGATGTCGATCATGGGCAGCAGCAGCGGGAACCCGGCGATGGAGGTGGAGCGCGGATCGGTCTCCGCGAACTTGCCGTCCACCACCAGGCCGATGTCCGCGCTGGTGCCGCCGATATCGAAGGTGATCAGCTTGCGTTTGCCCGACAGCCCGCCGATCCAGTCGCCGCCCAGCACGCCCCCCACCAGGCCCGAGAGCAGGGTGATGGCGGGTTTTTCCACGACCATGGCCGGCGTGGCGACCCCGCCGTTGGACGCCATGATGCGCAGGTCGGCGCCGATGCCGGCGGCGCGAAGCGCGCCCTCCAGCCGGCCCACATAGCTGCTCATCTTGGGGCCGATGAAAGCCGAGAGGCAGGTGGTGGTGAAACGCTCGAACTCGCGGAACTGCGGGGACACCGAGGACGACGTG